>JBKPFJ010000143.1:0-5922 GCA_046728795.1 Actinomycetota bacterium
GCCTTGGAGTTGCCGAACGTCCGCAGGTAGTGGATTCCGTCGAGCTCGCAGCCGTCCACTCGCAGGCGACGCACGTTCGAGCCGGTGGCCAGCAGCGCCTTGTCGAAGCGAATCTCGTCGCCGTTGGAGAGCGTCGCGCGCCGCTCTCCCGCGTCGAGCTTCATCACGCTCGTCCGCGTCAGGAGGTCGACCTCCTGCTCGTTCCACCACTCGTTGGGGCGGAAGAGCACCTCCTCGCGGGGCTCCTTCCCCTGAAGGAAGCCCTTCGAGAGCGGCGGCCGGTTGTAGGGCGGGTCCGGCTCGCGCCCGACGAGCATGATCGAGCCGTCGGCGCCCTCCTCGCGCAGCCAGCGAGCGCAGTTAGCGGCCGCCAGCCCGCCTCCGATCAGGAGGTAGTCGACGGACCGCTCTGCCATCGCGCTAGGCGCGCGCGCCGGCGTGGTCCGTGAAGCGTTCAGTGACTCGCGGCTCGAGACCGACGTCGAGCACGAGCAGCACCTCGTCGCCGGCCTGGATGACCGAGTCGCCGGCCGGGACGAAGCCGGCGCCTTCGCGCAGGATGGAGATGACGAGCGAGCCGTCGGGGAGGCCGAGGTCCTTGACCTGCGCGCCGGCGGCGGGCGAGCCGGAGGCCACCTCGAGCTCGATGATCTCGAGCCTCTCCTCGGGCAGGTCGAGCAGGTGGACGAGGCCATACTTCGGCACCTCGTGCTCGATCAGGCGGAGGATCAGGTCGGTGGCCGACACGGCGGGCTTGATGCCGAGGAGCTGGAAGTGCTGGAGGTTGCGGGGGTTGTTGCAGCGGGCCACGATCCGGTCCACGCCGTACTTCTCGCGAGCCACCTGCGAGATCAGGATGTTGTCCTCGTCGTCGCCGGTCACGGCGATCACCAGGTCCGCTCGCTCGATCCCCGCGCGCTCCAGGACCCAGAGCTCGGAGCCGTCCCCGTACTGGACGCTGTGCTCGAGCTCCTCCTCGACCACGGCGTAGCGGTGCTGGTCCGACTCCACCACCGTGACCTCGCTGCCCTTCTGGATCAGCTCGCGGGCCAGGTTCCAGCCGACCTTGCCCGCCCCGACGATCAGGACGTACATGGGACTACCCCGACACCCCCTCGAAGCGGATCTGGCCGCGCACGGCGGCCTCGAGCAGCTCGATCGCGGTCTGGGTGGGACAGACGGTCTGGAGGCCCTGTTCGGCGTACCACTTGGCGCGCGCCGGGTCGAGCACCCGCACGACCACCCGGTCGATGTCGAAGCGCCGCTTGGCGATCTGAGCGATCACCAGGTTGGTGTTGTCGCCGTCGGTGGACGCCACGAAGGCGTCAGCCTGCTCGATGCCGGCCGTGAGCAGCGCATCGATCTCGAGCGCCGTGCCCACGGTGAAGCGCCCGCCCCGCTCCTCCCAGCTCTCGACCTGGTCCTTGCTGAGCATGGCGATCGCCTCGGGGTCCTCGTCTAGCACCGAGACCTCGTGCCCCTCGGCCAGCATGGACTTCGCGATGGCCGAGCCCACTCGGCCGCTCCCGACGATCAGCACGAACACGATTCCACTCTACATAGCCGGAGGGCCTTCATCGTCGGCAGGAGGCGCGGTGAGGATGACCTTGCAGGGCGCCTTTTCCACCACGTAGCGGGTGGTCTCGCCGACGAACCGGTCGCGGGCCCGGCCCCGCCCGCCGAGTAGCGCGCCCCCCCTGACCCGGGTGGGCTCCTCGGCGGCCAGCACGATCGCCTCGACGCCTCGCCGTCGCGCCTCCGAGACGATCGCCGCGCCCGCCGAGCGGCCGCGGACCATCGCGGTGGCCACCTCGACCCCCTCGTACTCCTCACCCACCTCCTTGGCCCGCGCCAGCAGCCGCTTCGCCTCCTTCACCCGCTCCTCGGGCACGCGCGCGTCGATCGGCAGCGACATCGGGATCTCGAACACGTACAGCGCCTCGAGTACCGCCCCTCCCTCGCTCTCGTCGGCGTGCTCGGCCGCCAGCCGACCGGCCGTGCCCACGATGTCGTCGTCCAGAACCTCGCCGAAGACGGGCACCAGGATGCTGCCGTACTCGACCTCCTCGGGCTCGCGCAGGGCCTCCGCCGGGATCGTGAACCGCTTGGTGAGCGGCTTGTCCTGCGCTCGTCGGTAGGCCACGTAGAGGACGATCCCGAAGATCATCCACGAGCCCCCCACGATCAGGGCGCCGCGGTGCAGCACCACGACGCTCACCCAGGCGGCGGCCGCGAGCAGTGATCCCAGGGCGGTCGGCAGCGGGATCGACCCGCGGCCCACGGGGATCGCGAAGGGCACGCGGTAGGCGCTCGGGCGGTCGCGCTCGCTGAAGCGCAGCCGGAGGACGGACAGGTTGGCGATCGCGAAGGCCAGCATGGCGCCGAAGGCGAAGATGCCGGCGAGGAACTTCACATCGCTGGTCAGGGTCAGCGCGAAGGCGATAACGGCGGCAATCGAGATCGCCACGTACGGCGTGGACCGGCGCCTGTCGAGCCGCCCGACGAGGCTCGGCACCTGCCGGTTGGTGGCGAGCGAGTAGGCGAGTCGCGACAGGCCCAGCATCTGGCTGTTCACCGTGACGATGAGGAGCGCCGCACCCATCGCCCCCACGGCGTAGCGGAAGGCGTCCATTACCCCGGTGGGCGTGAAGGCGGTGACCACGCCAAGCATGGGCGCCTCGATGAACGGGCCGCCGAGCGCGGTGCTGCCATCCTCGACCGGCGCGGCCATGAGTGCCAGCACCGACCCGCCCACGAACAGGACGAGGGCGACAACGGGGGTCACCAGGGCGAGGCGCCGTAGCTTGTTTCGTCCGACCCGCACCTCGCCCGCCAGACCTGAGGCCGACTCGATCCCGAGCATCGCCACGGTCGCCACGACCGTGCCGAAGACGAAGTCGTCCCACTGGGGCGTCGAGCCGAGGTGGACCGTGTCGGTGATCGCTCCCAGGTCGAAGAGCTGCCCGAAGCCAACTGCCAGCACGACCACGATCAGGGCGATGTTGAGGAGCGAGAGCGGCAGCACGAACCCGAGCCGGTCGGCCGACAACCCGCGGATGTTCGAGAGGGCGACGAAGAGGATCGTTGCGGCGGAGATGACGACCTCGAGGCCGCCATCGTCAACCCCGCCCCAGAAGGCGGCCAGATAGTGGGACACCGCGAGGGCGCCGATCGCCATCACGATCAGGTAGTCGAGGAGGATCGCCCAGCCGGCCACGAAGCTGACCAGCTCGTTGAAGGCGTAGCGGGCGAAGGTCGAGGCACCCCCGCGCTCCGGGTGTAGCGAGTCGCCCTCGATGTAGCTGAGCAGCGTGACCACGAACAGCACGCCGGCCAGGAGGAAGGCAATGGGAGTGAGCCCGAGCGCGTCGCCCGCCACAACGCCCAGGGCGAAGTAGAGCGAGGCGCCAACGGTGCTCAGGGCGAGCGCGAAGAGCGCGGGCGCGCCCACGCCGCGGGTGATCAGCTCGCCGGCCTCGTCGGCTCCCCGCCGCAGCCGCAGCCGCGCGTGGCCCGCGTTCCTCAGCGCGGGTTTCACGCCCCTCGCGATATCCAGAGTCTGCCGGCGCCCAGCAGCGCGAAGAGCACGCCGAACACGACCCCCAGCGCCAAGGGGCCGCCCCCCCGCCCCAGGGTCACCGCAATCATTACGAGCCCGACGAGGAGGATGATCCCGCTCACCACGCGGGTGGAGACGACGTAGGCCCGATCCACTCTCAGCTAATCGTACGCGCGGCCTAGGCCGCCTGGCGAGCCTCCTCGAGGCCGCGAGAGGAGTCGATGATCACTCGGCAGGGCCGCTCCGCCAGCACCGTCTCGAGGGTGCGGCCGAACAGCGAGGCGCCCGTGCGCCGAGGCGGCAGGGACATCACGATCGCTCGCGCCCGGATGTCCCGCGCCTCGTCCACGATCCGCCGCCCGGCCTCGCCGGGCCGCACCTTCTCCCAGTGTCCGGTGACCCTGCGGCCCCCGAGCACCCGGGCTGAGTCGATCGTCGATAGCGCCTGGCCCTCGTGCTCCGGGAGCTCGGCGTCGATAGGCGCGTTGGCGGGCACCGTGATCGTCACGAGCACATGGATCCCCCGCCGCCGGCGGGCGGCCAGCCGGGCGGCGGTGGCCACCGCCTCGGGCGAGTAATGGGAGTCCTCGAAGGCGACCAGCACCGACTCGTACTCCACCTCGTGCTCGACGATTGGCTTGGGCAGCACGATCTTCGCCGTCTCAGTGAGCGATAGCCCCTGGCGGCGGCGGTAAACGACGTACGTGGTGATCCCGATCGCGAGCCAGACGCCGCCCGCGACCAGCGTGTCGAAGTTCAGAACGGTGACCACCACGAAGGCGATCGCCGTGCCCGCGCCGCCGGCGAGTGCGAACAGCGGCAGCTCGTAGCCTCGCCAGCGGACGTTGCCCGGGCCACGCCAGGGCCGCTCCCTGTCAGGATCCTTGATCCGCAGCGCGATGACCGCCAGGTGGGCGATCGTGAAGGACAGCATGGCGCCGAAGGCGTAGATCGTTCCCAGGAAGTCCGCCTGCCCCGGCAAGATCGTGACGCAGGCCACCAGGCTGAAGACGATGACCGCCACATATGGCGTGCGGAACTTGGGGTGCAGCACGCGGAGCCGCTCGGGGAGCTGGCGATGCTGGCCCATCGAGTAGGTGAGCCGCGACACGCCGATCATCCCCGCGTTGGTGGCGATGAACAGGATCGTCGCCGCCAGGATTCCGACGTAGACCTCGGCGGCGCCCTGGAGCGCCCCCAGGTCGAGGTTCTTGACCACCCCCAGGATCGGGTCGTCGGCGTAGCCGCCCTGCTCCTTGCCGAGCGCGAGTAGCGTCTCGCCGTTGTGCACCGGCATTGCGGACAGGGCCACGGCCGGGAGGAAGGCGTAGATGGCGAACACGGCCACGACCACCCCGCCGATGCCGCGAGGGATGGTCTTCGCGTAGTCGCGCGCTTCCTCCGCCATGTTCGAGATCGTCTCGATGCCGGTGTAGGCGACCATTCCGACCGGGATCGCGATCAGGAAGTCGGTCACGGTCGGATAGGTGCCGAAGTCGACGTTGTCAACGAGCGTCTGGGGCGACAGGACGAGGACGATGCCGATGATCACGAGCCCGACCTGGGTCATGAAGTCGGCGATGGCCAGGAACACGTTCAGCCCCGTCGACTCCTTCACCCCCACGACGTTGACCGTGGCCAGGATCGCCACCACCACGATGCCGCCCACGATGTCCGCGGGCGACTCCCCGAGCGGCGACCAGAAGACGCCCAGGTAGTGGGGCACGAAGAACGCCGAGATGGCGACCGTGATGATGTAGTTGAGCATCTGGCCCCAGGCCGCGAAGAAGGACCAGAACTCGTTGAAGGCGCGGCGTGCGAACGACGAGGAGCCGCCCGCCTCGGGGTACATGGTGGTGGCCTCGGCGTAGGTGGCGGCGGTGCAGGCAAAGATCAGACCTGCGATCACGAACACCACCGGCGTCATCCCCAGGGCGAAGATGGCCACCAGGCCGAGCGCGTAGTAGATGGAGGAGCCGACGTTCCCGTAGGCGGTGCTGAACAGGGCCCCCGTCCCGAGCACCCGCTCGAGCCCTTGGTTCTTCGGCCTGCGTTCGGCCATCCGCAGACAACGCTAGGGGATGGAACGAAGACCTGCGAGCGTCTTTCCCGGTGGACATGAAGGACCGAGATCTGAGGGACGTGGCCGCGCTCGCAGACGGCTCCCTACCCGAGCGCCGCCGCGCCGAGGTGGAGGCCAGGGTGAACGCCTCCCCGGAACTGCGCGAGCTGCTCGCCAAGCAGCGGGCCACCATCGCCGCGCTGCGCGCCGCGGCCGCGCCGGCGCCGGAGGCGCTGCGGGACCGCGTGGCCGCGGCCGCGCGCGGACGGGCGCGCTCCTGTCTCTTATACACATCTGACGC
>JBKPFJ010000224.1:0-33430 GCA_046728795.1 Actinomycetota bacterium
GGGCTCGGAGATGTGTATAAGAGACAGGGACGGAGCGGCCGCGGCGCCCGGGCCCGCGTGCGCCGCGCCGTGGCCGTGGCCACCGGGGCGCGCTCCGCCGCGCGCACCTCGTCCGCGGTCACCTGGCCGGAGAGCGTGTCGCCCTCGGCGCCGTCCGTGCCATCCGCCTCCTCGACCCGGAAGAGGACGACCGTGATGTTGTCCTTGCCACCGCTCTGGTTGGCCGCTCGGACCAGCGCCTGGGCGGCCTCTTCGAGCGACGCCGAGCTGTTCAGAATCGAGCTCACCTCGTCGTCCGAGAGCATCCCCGTGAGGCCATCCGAACAGAGCAGGAAGACGTCCCCGGGGCCGCCCGGAACCGTGTAGGTGTCCACGTCCACGTCGGGCTCGGGGCCGAGCGCCCGCGTGATGATGGAGCGCTGAGGATGCGACTCCGCCGCCTCGGGGGAGATCTGGCCGGTGCGCTCCAGCTCCGCGACGAGGGAGTGGTCGTGGGTCAGCTGCTCGAGCCGGCCATCGCGGAACCGGTAGGCGCGGCTGTCACCCACGTGCGCCAGGCTCACGTTCCCGGCGCTCACCATCGCCGCGGTCAGCGTCGTCCCCATCCCCCGCCGCGTCTCGTCACGGGAGGCGAGCTCATAGATGCGGCGATTCGCCTCGCGCGTGATCCGCGTCAGCTGCGCTTCCGGCGGCTCCTCACCGCGTCGCTCGTCGGCGAACGCCTCCGCGGCGAGCTGGGAGGCCACCTCGCCCGCCTTGGCTCCGCCCATCCCGTCGGCGACGGCGAAGAAGGGTGGCGCGTCGACGAAGTCGTCCTCGTTTGTGTGCCGCTGCCTGCCGACGTCCGTGGCTCCAGCGTGCTCGACTATCTGCAGCACCCGTCCTACTCCTGGTAGCGGTACTCGGTGTCGCCGATCCGGATCGCGTCCGCGACCTTCAGGCGCTCGGCCGTCCGGACCTGCCTGCCGTTCAGGTAGGTCCCGTTCGTCGACCCCATGTCCTCTAGATACATGAAGTCGCCGCGCGGGAAGATGCGCGCGTGGGCTGATGAGGCGTACGGGTCGTCCACGTGGATGTCGGCGCCATCCGAACGCCCGAGCGTGGCTCCGTTCCGGATGTCCAAGGCGGTGCCCGGTTCGTAACCCATGGCCGCCACCACCTCGAGCCGAGGATCGACCCCCGCCCTAAGGTCTGGGGACGCTCGGTCGCGGCGCCGGCCGGGGCGCTCGGCGGGGCCCTCCGTGACTGCGGCGTCTTCGCCGCGTGCGAGGTCGCGCACGGCGCTGCGGGCCACCCAGAGGAGAAAGAGGTAGAGGACGGCGAGGAAGCCGAACTTCAGCGCCACGGCGAGCGGCTCGTCCACCCCGGAAGGCCCCTCCTAGTCGAGCTCGAAGGTCAGGTCGGTCAGGCCGAGCGTGATCCGGTCACCCGGCTTGAGCCGGGCATGGTCCTGCCGCCGGCCGTTCACCTTGATCCCGTTCGTGGAGCCGAGGTCGATCACCTCCCAGCCCCTCCCCTCGCGCCGCAGCTCGGCGTGCCGGCGCGAGACGTTCGGGTCGCTCAGCACGACGTCGCATTCGCGGCTGCGCCCCACGAGCACGCGGTCGCCGGACAGCACGTTGCGCCGGTCCTCGGCGATCAGGAGGGCGCGCGAGCTGGCGGGGGGCGCCGCCGGCTCCAGCACCCGCGCCGCGCGGTCCGGCGAGTAGACCATCGTGTGGCCGAAGTCGCCGGCCGAGGGGGCCGCCTCGTCCCCGGCCTCCTCTTCCTCGGGCGTCGACAGCAGCTGCGCCTGTATTCCGAACTCACCCAGCCCGAGCCGGTCGTCCGTCAGGAACTCCACCTGCGGGCGGCTCGTCAGCGCCAGGCCCTCATGCCGGGCGTGCTCGAGCAGGTAGTCCGACAGCTCCTTGCGCAGCGCCGGCTCGTAGCTCGAGAACTGCTCGCGATCCTCGCTCGACAGGAACACCCGGTAATGGTTCGGGACGTACACACGCGAGACCGAGACGCGCTGGTTCTCCTCCATCTCCTTGGCGAGCTTGTGGGCCAGCTCGACCGGCTGGACGCTCGATTTGAAGGCGCGGCCGAACGCGCCCTCCACCAGCCCGCCGAGCTTTGCCTCGAGATTGCGCAGCATGCTCATGATGGGGTCCTCAGAGTAGTTCCTAGACGGCCTCGAGGGGCTCGGCAGGCGCGGCTGGCTCGCGCTCCACGATCGTGAGCACGGCGAGGTAGGCAAATGCCCCGAGCAACGCTCCCGCGACCGCCCCGCGCGCCTGGTCGAGCTCCGTGGTCGCGGCCAGAAGGTTGCCGAGCGCCGTGAGCGAGGCCGCCAGGCCGGCGGCCCACGCGCCCGCTGCCACGAGGTCGAGCGCCGCGAAGCGCCCCCGAACCAAGAGCGGCAGGAGGGCCGCAAAAAGCGCGAAGGCCGGGGCCGGTGCGAGCGCGGGGCCCTCGATGAGGGGGGACAGCGCATGGGAGGCGGCCGCCGAGAGCGAGCCCTCCCAATCCGAGCGGGGGGTCACGCCGTCGGGGATCCCGAACAGGAGGGCGTCGCCCGTCAGCACCTCCGCCACGGCGATCCAGAGGAAGCCGACCGCGCCCAGGGCGGCGGCGCGCACGGTGCCGCCGAGGCGCGACCCCCGCTTCCAGGCGAGCGCCGCCAGGCCCGCGAACGCGGGCGCGAGCGCCACCGTGCCGAGCAGCGGGGCGAGGGCCGGCGCCGACCAGAGGTGCCCCGCGCGGGGCAGCAGCAACGGAACCGGGGCGAGCGCCGCGCCGAGGACCAGGGCGGTCCCCTCGCGGCCGGCCTCGGGCGAGGCCAGCCAGGCGCAGACACCGAGGGCGGCCGCGAGCCAGCCGATGCGCGGCAACAGAGCGGTCACGACCGCCACCCCGACGGCCGCCGCGAGCGGGGAGAACGGAGGCTCGGGGCCGAGCCGCTCGAGCGCGGCGAGCACGAGCAGTCCGGCGGCCGTGCCCGCCGCCAGCCGCGTGAGCGCCAGCGGCACCCCGCGCTCCGGTCCGAGAACCCGGGTGCCGGCGGCGGTCAGACCGAGGCGCTCGATCGTCTCCGGTTCTACGAGGCCGCCCTCGTCGGAGAGCGCGCGCTCCGCCGCCTGCAGCTCACCGCGCAGCTCTGCAAGTGCCGGCCGCTCCTCGGGCCATGGCGACAGGGCCTCGTCCACGGCCTCGCACAGCACGAGCGGCAGGTCGCGCCGCTTCGAGCCGAGCGGCGGGAGCGGGCGCCCCAGCCGCCGGGCGGTGGCCGCCGGGCCCGCGGCGCGGACAGGGTTGGATCCGGTCCAGGCCTCGTAGAGGGTCAGGGCCAGGGAGTACACGTCGCAGGCCGGCGTGGCCCGCTCGCCCTCGGCCTGCTCCGGCGCCATGTACGCGAGCGTCCCTACCACGTCGCCGGTGCGCGTGGGGCCGTCCCCGCTCGCCAGGTGCGCCACACCGAAGTCGGTGAGCTTGGCGAAGCCGGCACCGACCGCGGGCTCGGCCACCACCATCACGTTCTGCGGCTTCACGTCCCTGTGGATCACGCCGCGGTCGTGGGCGTGCTCGAGTGCCTCGCACAGGGCGCCCCCGATCCGGGCTACGTCGCGGTCCGACAGCGCCCGCCGGCGTTCGAGGTCCGCCAGGGTCCGGCCATGGACCAACTCGGAGACCAGGTAGACGTCGTGCTGGTCCTCGGCCAGCTCGTAGAGGGCCACGATGCCCGGGTGGCCGAGCCGGGCCGCGGCGCGCGCCTCGCGCCCGATGCGATCGTCGCCGTCCTCGCGGGGCACGACCTTGACCGCCACCTGGCGCTCGAGCCGCTCGTCCCAGGCGAGCCAGACGACCCCGAAGCCGCCCGAGCCGAGCCGCCGCTCGAGTACGTAGCGGTCCAGCACGCGGTAGCCCGTCGGCGCCGCGCCGGCGGGCAGCGTGTCGGGCTCCGACACGGAGGTCATCCGAACCGTTTTCGGCTCCGAGAAGCGGCGCCCTCTAGCTGCACGCGTGTTGCCAACCGGTCGTCTGGTCATACTTCGGCTCGGAAGCGTGGCAGGCGCACGCCCCTAGGAGCGATCCCTCTGTCCTTTCTCGACGAACCGGACGAGCCAGCACGCCGTTCCCGCCGGCCTCCGACCCGCCGGTCCGCGCCGGGCGTGGACCGGCAGACGCTGATCGTGCGCCGTTCGGTGGCGGCGGGTGGCGCGATCCTAATCATCATCCTGCTGGTGTTCGCCGTGCGCGGCTGCCTCGACGCCCGGGCCAAGCGGGCCGACAAGGACTATGTGCGCGACGTGACGGCGCTGGTCCAGGAGTCGGATCAGCAGGGCAAGCAGCTCTTCGATCTGCTCTCGAGCCGGGGCGGCCGCGACCGGACGGTCGACGCGCAGAACGCCGTCAACGGCTTCCGGGTCCAGTCGGCCCAGCTCGCCGACCGAGCCGACGGCCTCGACGTGCCCGACGACATGTCGGGCGCGCAGCGCTACGTGACCGAGACCCTCGAGTTCCGCCGGGACGGCCTCGCCAGGATCGCCGACGCGCTCCCGAACGCCCTGGGCGACCAGGAGCGGCGGCAGGGCACCGATGAGATCGCGCGGCAGATGCAGCTCTTCCTGGCGAGCGACGTCGTCTTCAGCACACGGGCGCGCCGGGACATGAACAGCGCGCTCGCCGACAAGGACATCACCGGCGAGGTGACGGTGCCCCAGAGCCAGTTCGTCCGCGACATCCAATGGCTCGATCCGGGCTTTGTCTCGGACCAGGTGAGCAGCCTCCGCACGGGCGGGGGAGGCGGGGCGGCCACGCCGGGACTGCACGGCACGGGCATCGCAGCCGTAAGCCTCGGAGGGCAGACGCTCACCCCAGGGACCTCGGCGACGATCACCCTGACGAGCGATCTCGCGTTCTCCGTCCAGGTCCAGAACCAGGGTGAGAACACCGAGACCGACGTGACTGTCACCGTCACCGTGGGCTCGGGCGCGGACAAGTTCACCCGCGACGACCGCATCCCCACGATCGCCGCGGGTGAGACGAAGACGGTCGAGATCCCGCTTGATGAGGAGCCCCCGACGGGCCAGAACGTGCCCATAACGGTCGAGTCCAAGCCGGTGCCCGGCGAGGAGAAGACCGACAACAACAAGCAGGAGTACTCCGCGATCTTCACTCGGTAGCGCGCCCGACCGCCAGCGGGAGCGTGTACTAGCCTGAGCGCCGGTGGACGACCTCAGCTCAGTGCAGGGCATCGTCGCGCTCGCCGCGGCGGGGGTCGCGGCGGTCGCCTTGGTGCTGGCCGTGGTGCTCGCGTTCAAGCTTCGGCGACTCCGCGCCGCGCAGCGAACGGTGCTCGGCCCCAATGGGCGGCAGGATCTCGTGGCGCACGCCGCAAGGCTCGAGCAGGCCTTCGTCGAGCTGCGCGACTGGATCGAGGAGAGCGCCGCATCGCTCGAGGCGCGCATGGCGGCGGGCGAGGCGCGCATCGACGGCTGCGTGGCCTACCGCTCGCTGGTCCGCTACGACGCCTACGCGGAGATGTCCGGCCGACAGTCGAGCTCGGTCGCTCTCCTGGACACCCGGCGCTCCGGGGTGGTCATCTCATCGATCCTCCACCGTGACCAGGCCCGTGTCTACGTGAAGCAGGTCCACGAGGGGGACTCCGAGCTCGCGCTCTCCCCCGAGGAGCGCGAGGCGATCGACACGGCCCTGGCCGGCGCGCCAGTGCACGGGGTGCCCCGGGAGGGCGTCACCCCGCCGGCAGGCGCCTGAGCCCCGGTGCGCGTCGGCTTCCTGGGCCCGGCGGGCACCCATAGCGACGAGGCCCTGCGGGCGTCGGCCCCGGCCGGAGTCGAGGAGGTGCCCTACCCGACCGTGCTCGAGACGGTGATGGCGGTGCAGGAGGGCGCCGTCGACCGGGCCGTCGTCCCGATCGAAAACTCACTCGAGGGCGGCGTGGCCGCGACGCTCGACGCGCTGGCGGGCGAGGCGGACCGTGTGCGAATTGCCGGTGAGGTGGTGCATCCGGTGCACCACTGCTTGGTGGCAGCACGCGAGCTCGATCTGGCGGACGCCAAGCGCGTCATCTCGCACCCTCTGGCGACCGCGCAGTGCGCGCGCTTCCTCGCGGAGCGGCTCGCCCACGCCGAGCGCGTGGCCACGTCTTCCACCGCGGAGGCGGTCCGCCTCGTGCGCGAGAGCAGCGAGCCCTCCGTCGCGCTCGGGTCGCGGCTGTCCGCCGACCTCTACCGGTGCCGGATCCTGGTTGCGGACGTCGAGGACCGGCCCGACAACCTCACTCGATTCGTGTGGCTCGCGCGGGCAGGACAGATCCCGGCCGCAGAGGCCCCCGCGAAGACGTCGATCGTGTTCTGGGGGGCCGGTGACGAGGCCCCCGGGTGGCTGGTCGGCGTCCTCCAGGAGCTCGCCGACAGGAGCGTGAACCTGACCCGGATCGAGTCCCGGCCCAGGCGCGAGCGGCTCGGCCATTACATGTTCTTCGCGGACCTCGAGGGGCACGCAGAGGAGGCCCCGGTGGCGGACGCGCTTTCCGCTCTAGGACGCCACGTGGAGGTGCTGAAGGTGCTTGGCTCATACACCGCTGCCGCTACACTGGCCGACGACCGTGGCCGTTGATCCATCACGGGTGAGCGTCACCGGGATCCCCTCCGGGCGCGTGCTCGTGCTCAACGCGTCGTTCGAGCCGATCAACGTCTGCACGGTGCGCCGCGCCGCCGTTCTCGTGCTCAAGGACCGGGCCGAGATCCTCGAGCACTCCGAGCGGGCCCTGCACGCGGAGACCCTCACCCTGCCCCGCCCCGTGGTGATCAGGCTGGTCACCTACGTGAAGATCCCCCGCGACGCCCACAGGCGGAAGATCACGCGGCGCGCCGTCTTCGCCCGCGACCGCTGGACCTGCCAGTACTGCGGCCACGAGCGCGGAAATCTGACCGTCGACCACGTGATCCCGCGCTCCAAGGGCGGCTCGACCGGCTGGGACAACATCGTCACCTGCTGCGCTCCCTGCAACCGCCGCAAGGGCGACCGGCTCCCTCAGCAGGCCAACATGGTTCCGCGGCGCGCCCCACGAGCGCCGAACGCCACGATCTTCATACACGTAGCCACCCCCTCGATCCCCGCCGTCTGGGAGCGCTACCTCGTCGCGGCCTGAGGCCGACCGCCCGGCACGCTGGAGGAGCTGCGCGGCGTCCGCCGCCGGCTGCTCGTGGCGATCGCCCGGGCCGTGGCCGCGGGCGCGATAGCCGTCATCGCGCTGCTCGACAGAGCCCCGGAACGTGCGAGGGGCGCCCGCGTGGACGCCCCTCGCTTCATCGCTTGCTGGACCTGGATCGGCGGCGGGCGCTCGGGCACGGCGACGAGCCTGACCCGGGCCGGAGGGACCACTCCCAGCCTCCGCCCCCGACGGTGTCTCGGGTTGGACTCCGTAAGACGGGGCCCAGCACCGGTCTAGCGGCCGGACACCTCCAGGGTCCCGAAACGTCTGTCAGTCAAGCTCGGACCACCTCCTTTCCCTGGTGATCCCCATTGAAGCAGACGCGGGGGACTATTCCTCGACCGCCGCCTTCACCTGGGCCGCCGTGTCCGTCGACTCCTCCATGACGAGCGCCACCGCGCTCACGACGTCGTCGTCGCGCAGGTTCATCAGGCGCACGCCCTGGGCCGGCCGGCCCTGCCTCGAGATGCCCCGTACCCCGGTGCGCTGGACCATGCCGTCGCGGGAGATGAACACCAGCTCGTGGTGCTCACGGACGATCAGAGCGCCCGCGAGGGCGCCCTTCTTCTCGGTCAGGCTGACCGTCTTGACGCCCATCGTCCCGCGCCCCTTGACCGGGTAGTCCTCGATCGGGGTGCGCTTGCCGTAGCCGTTCTCGGTCACCACGAGCAGCTCGGTGTCCGGCTGCACGACGTCCATGGCGAGCACGCGGTTGTCGCCCCGGTCGACGTTCATGCCCTTGACGCCGCTCGTGTCGCGGCCCATCGGCCGCACCTGGTCCTCGCCGAAGCGCGCGGCCTGGCCGGAGCGCGCGACCATGATGATGTCGTCGTCACCGCTCGTGCGGCGCACGGCGACCAGCTCGTCGTCGCCGCGGATCTTGATGGCGATGATCCCGTCGGCCTTGATCGGAGTGTTGTAGGCGCCGAACTCGGTCTTCTTCACCATCCCCTTGCGGGTGGCGAAGACCACGTACTTGCCCTCCGAGAAGTCGCGCGTGGCGAGTACGGCCTGCACCCGCTCGCCCTCGCGCAGGGGCAGCAGGTTCACGAGCGCGCGCCCCTTGGCCGTGCGCGATGCCTCCGGCAGCTCGTAGACCTTCTGGCGGTAGACCTTGCCGCGGTTCGTGAAGAACAGCAGGTAGTCGTGCGTCGAGGTCACGAAGAGGTGCTCGATGTAGTCGTCTTCCTTCATCTCCATCCCCGTGACGCCCAGGCCGCCGCGCTTCTGCTTGCGGTAGGTGGCCAGCGGCAGGGACTTGATGTAGCCCGACTTCGTGATCGCGATGACCATCTGCTGGTCGGCGATCAGGTCCTCGACGTCGATGTCGTCCTCGGAGTGAGTGATCTCCGTGCGGCGCTCGTCGCCGTAGGTGTCCTTTATCTCGAGCAGCTCCTCGCGGATCAGGGTCATCACCCTGCTCTCGTCGCCGAGGATCTCGCGCAGCTCCTTGATCCGCTCGACGATGTCGGCGTGCTCCTGCCGGATCTTGCCCGCCTCGAGCTGGGTGAGTCGCTGGAGCCGCAGGTCGAGGATCGCCTGGGCCTGGATGCGCGTGAGCTCGAAGCGGTGGATCAGGCCGTCGCGCGCCTGGTCCGGGTCGCGCGCCGCCCGGATCAGCTCGATCACCGCGTCGATGTCCTGCATCGCGACCAGCAGGCCCTCGAGGATGTGGAGCCGCGCCTCGCGCTGGCGGAGCTCGTGCTTGGTCCGCCGGACGACGACCTCCCGCTGGTGGTCGACGTAGTTCTTGATCAGCTGCAGGAGGCCTAGCGTCCGAGGCACGCCGTCGACCAGCGCGACCATGTTCACCCCGAACGTGGTCTGCATCGGCGTGTGCTTGTAGAGCTTGTTCAGCACGACCTTCGGGATCGCGTCGCGCTTCAGCTCGATCACGAGCCGGATGCCGTTGCGGTCGGACTCGTCGCGGAGGTCCGAGATCTCCTTGATCCGCCCGGTCTGCACCACCTCGGCGATCTTCTTGATGAGGCCCGACCCGTCGTTGCGCCCGTCGCCCTTGGGCACCTGGTAGGGCATCTCGGTGACAATGATCGCCTCCTTGCCCTGGCGCAGCGGCTCGATATGGGCCCGCGCCTTCACGACCACGCGCCCGCGGCCGGACTCGTAGGCGTCCTTTATGCCCTGGCGGCCCGCGATGATCCCGCCGGTGGGGAAGTCGGGGCCCCTCAAGTGGCGCATTAGGCCGGCGACGTCGATCGACGGATCGTCGATGTAGGCCACCACGGCGTCGACCGTTTCGCCCAGGTTGTGCGGCGGGATGTTCGTGGCCATCCCGACGGCGATCCCGGAGGCGCCGTTCACGAGCAGGTTCGGGAAGCGCGAGGGGAGGACGAGCGGCTCGAGCTGCGAGTCGTCGTAGTTCGGCCCGAAGTCGACCGTGTCCGCGTCGATGTCGCGGAGCATCTCGGTGGCGAGCCGCGCCAGCCGCGCCTCGGTGTATCGCATGGCCGCCGGCGGGTCGTTGTCGATCGAGCCGAAGTTCCCCTGCGGGTCGACCAGCGGATAGCGCATCGCGAAGTCCTGGCCGAGCCGAACCAGCGTGTCGTAGACCGCCTGGTCGCCATGCGGGTGGAAGGACCCGAGGACGTCGCCGACCACGCGCGAGCACTTCCTGAAGGGCCGGTTCGGCTGGAGTCCCGCGATGTGCATCGCGTAGAGCACCCGCCGGTGCACCGGCTTCAGGCCGTCGCGCACGTCCGGCAGCGCCCGGCCCACGATCACGCTCATGGCGTAATCGAGGTACGACGAGCGCATCTCCTCCTCGAGCCCGCGCGGCTCGACGTTGCCGCCCGTGAGCTGATCGATCGACATCAGCCCGCTCTCCTAGAACCGCCGACCAATCTCGATTCTGTGCGAGAACCGAGCCCGGCAAGGAAGCAGGGAGCGACGCGTGCTCTGCACGCGAGCGACCGAGGACGCAGGAGCGCGAAGGTTCGCAGCCTCAGACATCGAGATTCGTGACTTCGCGGGCGTGACTCTCGATGAACTCCCGCCGGGGCTCGACCTTGTCGCCCATCAACATCGAGAAGATCTGGTCGGCGACCGACGCGTCGTCGATCGTCACCTGTTGGAGCGTGCGCTTCTCAGCGTCCATCGTGGTCTCGTAGAGCTGGTCGGCGTTCATCTCGCCGAGGCCCTTGAAGCGCTGCATGGGGACGCCCTCGCGGGCCACCTCGAGCACCTTCTGGCGGAGCTCCTCGAAGGACAGCGCCGCCTGCTCCTTCTTGCCGAGAACCACATCGAACGGCGGCGTGCCCGAGAGCGCCCTGAGCTCGCCGTGCACCCGGACGAAGCCGCGGTACTCGTTCGACTCGAACATGGCCCGGGAGAGCCGGTAGGTGGTGGCCGAGCCCGTCTTGCGCTCCACGACCCGCACCACCAGCTCGGCCGGGTCCTCGTCGAGCAGCTCGGTCTCGTACGGCTCCCCCTCGGGGTCGGGCTCCTTCAGCAGCTTGATCGCCTTGCCCGCGTCGGTGACGTTCTCGTCGAGGATCTGGGACTCCTCGAGGAAGGTGATCGTCTCGTGACCGTGCTCGGCGCGCAGCGCCGAGGCCCAGCCCTCGTACTGCTTTAGGAGCCGGCCGAACTTCTGCCAGCGCGGGTGGGTGAGCTTGAACTCGCCGCCCTTGCGGTCGGTGACCCGCATCTGCTCGAGCTTGTCGCGCAGGAGGATCTCCTCGAGCTCGGACTCCTTCTCGATGTAGGTCTCCTGCTTGCCGTTCGTGACCTTGTAGAGCGGCGGCTTCGCCAGATAGACGTAGCCAGCCTCGATCAGCTCCGGCATCTCGCGGAAGAGGAAGGTGAGGACCAGGGTGCGGATGTGGGCGCCGTCGACGTCGGCGTCGCACATCACGACGACCTTGTGGTAGCGGGCGCGCTCGATCTCGAACTCCTCACGGATCCCGGTGCCGATCGCGGTGATCAAGGCCTGGATCTCCTGGTTCGAGAGGACCTTGTCGATGCGGTTCTTCTCGACGTTGATGATCTTCCCGCGCAGCGGCAGCACGGCCTGCGTGTTGCGGTCGCGGCCCTGCTTGGCCGAGCCGCCGGCGGAGTCGCCCTCGACGATGAAGAGCTCGGCAAGCGACGGGTCCCGCACCGTGCAGTCGGCGAGCTTGCCGGGAAGCGTGGAATTCTCGAGCGCGGACTTCCGGCGCGTCAGGTCGCGCGCCTTGCGCGCCGCCTCCCGTGCCCGAGCGGCCTGTACTGCCTTCCGGATGATGCGGTTCGCGTCGGTGGGGTTCTCCTCGAGGAACTCGGCGAGGCCGCGGTTGACGGCGGCCTGCACGAAGCCCTCAACCGGCGGGTTGCCGAGCTTCGTCTTCGTCTGGCCCTCGAACTGAGGCTCGCGGATCTTCACGGAGATGATCGCCGTGAGGCCCTCGCGCACGTCCTCGCCCTGGAGGTTCGGGTCCTTCTCCTTGAGCTCGCCCTTATGGCGCGCGTAAGCGTTGACGGTTCGCGTGAGAGCCGAGCGGAAGCCCGACAGATGGGTCCCGCCCTCGTGCGTGTTGATGTTGTTGGCGAACGAGAGCAGCGACTCCTGGTAGGAGTTGTTCCACTGCATCGCGACCTCGACCTCGCCGATGTCGCTCTCGTCACTCAGGTAGACGACCTTGGAGTGGAGGGCCTCGCGGGTGCCCTGCCCGTGGAGGTAGCGGACGAAGTCCACGATCCCGCCGTCGTACTGGAAGCTCGCCTCGAAGCCCTCGCCCCGCTCGTCCCGGAACTCGATCTTGAGCCCCCTGGTGAGGAAGGCCATCTCGCGGAAGCGCTGCTCGAGCACCGCGCGGTCGTAGTCGATCGAGTCGAAGATCTCGAGGTCCGGCATGAAGGTGATGCTCGTGCCGCGGCGCTTGGTCTTGCCGCCCTTCTTCAGCGCGGCCTGGGGGACGCCGCGCTCGTAGGACTGGGTCCACTCGTGGCCGTCACGCCAGACGGTGAGAGCGAGCTGCTCGGACAGCGCGTTGACCACGGACACTCCCACCCCGTGTAGTCCGCCCGAGACCTTGTACCCTCCGCCGTCGCCGAACTTGCCGCCCGCGTGGAGCATGGTGAGCACGACCTCTGCGGCGGGGCGCTTCTCCTTGGCCATCACGTCCACGGGGATTCCGCGCCCGTTGTCCGTGACGGTGACGCTGTTGTCCGGATGGATGACGATCTCGACCTGGTCGGCCTCGCCGGCCAGCGCCTCGTCCACCGAGTTGTCCATCACCTCGTAGATCAGGTGATGGAGTCCGCGAGTGCCGGTCGACCCGATGTACATGCCCGGCCGCTTTCGAACCGCCTCGAGGCCCTCGAGGACGGTGATGTCCTGAGCGCCGTAGCTCGATGAGCGGTCGTTCTTCTTCGCCAAGGGGTCCTTCCTGCCGCTTTACACCGCGAAAAGCCCCGACGCCGCGTAGCCGTGCACACGGGTCGGGGCGATGCGGATTACGTCATTGATGATAGCAGGGTACCCCCGCTGCCGGACGCCTCCGAAGGTAACAAAATGCCCGCAAATCGCACTCTTTTGGTGCGATTAGGCGCGTTCTGTTCCCCCCGTTACGCCGGCCCGTGCGACTTGGTGACAAACCGCAGGGTGCGCACCCTTCCCCGGCCGCCCAGCCGGCCGCCCAGGCGCTCGAGGAGCTCCGGCGCGAGGAGCTCGAGCTCCTGCGCCCAGACCGCCGAGCGGCACTCCACGGTGACCGTTCCGTCGTGCTCGGACACCGGCTGCGACTCACCGGCCACGGCGTTGCCGGCGACCTCCGCCCAGGCCGATTGGACCCTCGCGAGCAGCGTCGCGGGGGCACGCTCGCGGGTCACCTCGCCGAGCGCCAGGGCGAGCGGGCGCGGCGCCGGGCGCCTCACGGTTCGGTCCCGAACGACCCGCTCAGGCCGCCGCCTCCCGGCCGGACAGGGCGACCGCGCGCCGGCGCGGGCGGACCTCGCCTGCTCGCACCTCCAGGACGCAGACGCCGGGGTCCTCCGCCCCGGGCACGTGCCCCGGCTCGGTGGCCGTGAGGATCGCCTGGCCGCCGCCTCGCAGCAACTCCGCCAGCAGCTCGCGCCGCTCAGAGTCCAGCTCGGACATGACGTCGTCGAGCAGCATCAATGGCCCGCGGCCGGCACGGCACGCCACGAGCACGTCGCGCTCCGCGAACAGGAGCGCGAGCAGGGCGATGCGCTGCTGGCCCTGAGAGCCGTATACGCGCAGCGGCGACCCGTCGAGCAGCAGCGCGAGCTCGTCCCGGTGGGGCCCGTGGGCGGTGAAGCCGCGCTCGAGGTCGGCCGCGCGGCGAGACGCGAGCTCCCCGGCGAGCGCGTCGGCGTCCGCCGCGCCCGAGCGTGGTCGGTAGCCGAGCTCCGCGTCTCCTGGCAGCCCGAGCTGGCCGGCTCGCAGCGAGAACGGTCCGGCCAGCGCTGCGCAGGCCTCGCGGCGGTCGCACATCAGCGCGATTCCGTGCACCGCGAGCTCGGCGTCCCAGGCGTCGAGGGCCGAGGGGCCCGAGAGGCCGGCACGGATGCGGCCCAGCAGCGCGTTTCGCTGCGCGAGCGCCCGCGAGTAGGCGGTCCGGGTCTCGGCGCGACCCGGCCAGAGGGCCGCCACCAGCTGGTCCAGGTGGGCGCGGCGGGCCGCCGGCGGGCCCTTCACGAGCTCGAGCCGCTCCGGCATGAACACGCCGGCCAGGGGGCGCTCGGGGGCGTCCGAGAGCCCCTCGACCGCGTGCCCGTCGATCCGCAGGCGCTTCGGCTCCCCGGGCTCGAAGCCGACCTCGAGGGTGTGCGGCCCATCCTCGTCGCAGGTGGCGAGCCGCACGCGGGCCACCGGGGCGCCGCGCCGGACCAGCTCGCGCTCGTTGGAGGTCCGCGGCGAGCGCGCCGTGCAACCGAAGTAGACGGCCTCGAGCAGGTTCGTCTTGCCCGCTCCGTTCGGGCCCGTGACCAGCGTCAGCGGCGCGCCCAGCTCGACCTCCGCGCTCTCGTAGTTGCGGAAATCGCGCAGGCTGAGCCGCTCTAGGACGGTCACACGTTCAGGCGGATGGGCATGACGAGGTAGAGAAAGCCCCCATCGTCGCCCGACTGGATCAGGCCCGGCCTGAGCGGACTGATCAGCTTCAGGACGAGCTCGTCGGATTCGGCGCTCTCCAGGCCGTCGCGGAAGAACTCGGGGTTGAACCCGATCTCGATCGTCTCGCCCTTGAAGGGAACCGGAAGGGACTCGCTCGCCTCGCCGACGTCCGGGGTCTGCGCCGAGACGTCGAGGGCGCCCTCGGAGAAGCGCAGCCGCAGCGGCGCGTTCTTCTGCGCCAACAGGCTGATCCTCCGCACGACCTCGAGCAGCTCGCCGCGCTCGAGGCGCAGCTCGTGCTCGTAGGACTCCGGGAGCAGCTGCTGGTAGTTCGGGAAGCGCCCCTCGACGAGACGCGAGGAGAGCACCACGTCATCGACCGTGAACACGACCTGGTTCTCGAGTGCGGTCACGCCGATGCTCTCGGCGGCGCCGGCGCCCGCGATGCGGCCGAGCTCCTGCAGGGTGCGCGCCGGGACGTTCGCCTCGAGAGAGCCGCCGAGCGACTCCTCGAGGGTCGTCTCCTTGACGCTCAGCCGGTACGAGTCGGTGGCGACCATCCGCAGCTCCCGCTCGGCGGCGGAGACAAGCACGCCGGTCAGGTGGGGCCGCGTCTCGTCGCGGGAGGCAGAGCGGGCCACGCGGGCGATGGTGTCGACGAAGGCGGCGGCCGGGACCTTCAGGGCGCCATCGGCCGGTGACTCGGGGAGCTTCGGGAAATCCTCGGCGGGGAGCGTTCGCAGGTGGAAGCGCGACGGGCCAGAGGCGACCTCCACGTCCTGCCCGGAGCTGCGGTACTCGAGCGACACCTCGTCCTTGGGCAGCGAACGCACCACGTCGAGCAGCAGGCGCCCGGGCAGCACGACGGTTCCGTCGCGAGCTCCCGAGATCTCGAGCGACACGCGCACGCCGAGCTCCATGTCGGTCGCCAGCAACTCGGCCCGGGAGTCCTCCACGCGGATGAGAACACCGGACAACGTCTGGATGGCGCTGCGGGTCGACACCCCTCGCACCGCGATGCCGAGCCGGGAGAGCAGCGTTTCCCGTGAAACGGTGAGCTTCAAGATTGCTTCGTTGTCAGGTTGAGGTGGTTGAGGGTGTGTAGAGGTGCATATCCCGCCTCCGTGCGGGTCGTGGAGCGGGCTTCGCTGTCGACGCCGAGGCGGGGAGCTGTCTAATTCTGTCAAGCGACGCGGCCGTCACGCGTGCGCTCCCAGGCGGGAGCGCAGCCGGTCCACGGAGCTGCGAAAGCCGGGGTCGGCGCGAAGGGCGGCCGTCACCCGGTTGACGGCGTGGAGGACGGTGGTGTGGTTCCGGCCCCCTATTCCGCGCCCGATCTCCGGCAGGCTGTGGTCGGTGAGCTCGCGTGCCAGGTACATCGCCACCTGGCGGGCCGCCGCGACGTCGGGTCGGCGGTCGCGAGCCAGCAGATCCTCGCGGCGAACGCCGAACTCCTGTGCGGCGGCGTCGACGATCTCGGGGATCCCGCAACGCGCCCCCGCCCCCGCCGCGCCGAGGCGCTCCAGGACGCGGCGCACCAGCCCCGGAGTCAGCTCCTCGTCGCGGAGGGAGGCGTACGCCACGACCCGTATCAGCGCTCCCTCGAGCGCGCGCACGCTGCTTGAGATCGCCGCCGCGAGCTCGTCCAAGACCGCCGGTGGGGCCTCGACGCCGTCGAGGCGGGCTCGTTTCTCCAGGATCGCGCGCCTGACGTCGACGCCGGGGGCCTCGAGCTCCACGACGAGCCCGGACCGAAAACGCTCCACGAGGCGGTCCTCGAGGTCGGGGAGCTTCTCCGGGCTGCGGTCCGAGGTGACCACCAGCTGGCGCCCCGACTCGAGCAGGGCGTTGAAGGTGTGAAAGAACTCCTCCCGTGTGCGCTCCTTGCTGGCCAGGAACTGCACGTCGTCGATGAGGACCACGTCGGGCTTGCGAAAGCGCTCCTTGAAGTCGGCGGTGCGCCCCTGGCGCAGGGAGTCGACGAACGCGCTCGTGAACTCGTCGATCGTCGCGTACCGCACCGAGAGGCCGCCACCGAAACGTCCCACGTAGTTGCCGATCGCGTGCAGGAGATGCGTCTTGCCGAGACCCGGCGGCCCGTACAGAAGGAGCGGGTTGTAGGCCTGGGCGGGCAGCTCCGCGGCGGCGAGCGAGGCGGCGTGCGCGAGGCGGTTGCCGTCGCCGATGACGAACTGCTCGAAGGTGTACTTGGGGTTCAGGCGGATCTCCGGCGGCAGCGAGGCAGCCGCTCGCCGCTCCGGCGCGCTCCAGTCGCTGCCCACGATCTCGACCGTGGCGTGCTCGTGGAATCCGCGCGCCGCCGCAGCGCGAACCAGTGGCAGGTAGCGCTCCGCGACCCACGTCCTGATGTGCTCGGGCGCGCGGACGTACAGCGTTCGACCGTCGAGACCGGCCAGCTCGAGCGGCTCGAGCCAGATGTGGAACTGGAGGTCCGGGGCCTCGCGGCGGAGCTCCTCGCGGACGGCGCTCCAGATCGGCTCGAGCTCCTCTGGCACGGGCAGGCGGGACCCCTCCTGGCGGTCTCTGGCGGCTTGCTTTGAGATGGAGGGACGCGCGCGCCCTCGGCTCGGCCGAGTCTACAACGGGGTTATCCTGACCGCCGCGGGCTTGTTCGCAAATCGCGCGAAAAGCCTCGGACGCCCGGCCCGGGCCATCCTGAAGGGCTGTGCACATGCTGTGGACCGGGGTGTCCGCTACGCTGGCGATTCCCCATGAAGCGGACCTACCAGCCGAAGAAGCGGAAGCGGGCTCGGACTCACGGCTTCCGGGCGCGCATGCGCACGCGCGGAGGCCGGCGCGTGCTCAAGCGGCGGCGCGACAAGGGCCGGAAGCGGCTGTCGGCCTAGCCATGGGGGCCGGCCGCGCGCGCCGCAAGCGCCGGCGCCTGTCGAGGAGCGGGGAGTTCGAGCGCGTCTACCGCGAGGGCCGCTCGCACGCCAGTCGTTACCTGGTGGTCTACTCCTTCCCACGACCGGAGGACGACGGGCCGCCCCGGCTCGGTATATCGGTAGGGCGCAAGCTCGGCGGGGCCGTGCAGCGCAACCGCGTCAAGCGGCTCCTGCGCGAGGCATTCTGGGCCGCGGCCGATTCGCTTTTCCCGGGGCACGACTTCGTGATCGTCGCTCGACCCGAGGCGGGCCGCCTGGCCGAGGCGCGAGGGGAGCGCGGCATCGAGGAGGCGCTCCGCGACGTGCTGTCGGACGCCGGCCTGTCGAGGAGCGGGACGTGAGCGTGCTGCGCTCGCTCGCGGTGGCCCCGTTGCGCTTCTACCAGCGCGCGATCTCGCCGGGCATCGCCCCCCGCTGCAAGTACCATCCGAGCTGCTCGGAGTACGCCGTCCAGGCCGTCCGGCGCTACGGCATACTCCGGGGCCTCGTGCTCGCCGTCTGGCGCCTGCTTCGGTGCAACCCGTGGAGCCATGGCGGCGTCGATCGCGTGGAGGACCAGCGGCTCTTCCGCCGGCGGGCGCGGAGCGTTTAGCCCATGTACGTCGCCAACGTCCTTCAGCCGATCATCGACGCCTGCGAGGCGGTGCTGAAGTTCTGGCACGGGCTGTTGGGCGACTTCACGGGCAGCTGGGGTTGGTCGATCATCCTGCTCACCTTCACCGTCCGGCTGTTCATCCTTCCGCTGACCTTCAAGGGCGTGAAGTCGATGCAGCGCCTCCAGCAGCTGCAGCCGGAGATCAAGCGCATCCAGGAGCGCTACAAGGACGACCGCCAGCGGATGAACCAGGAGGTCATGGCCTTCTACCAAGAGCAGAAGGTCAACCCGCTCGGCTCCTGCCTGCCGCTGGTTCTCCAGATCCCCTTCTTCATCTCGCTCTTCTATCTGCTGCGCTCCGCGAGCTTCAAGGCCGAGATCGCGTCGAACCCGAGCTTCGGACCTATTCCGAACCTCGCGCACAAGGTCACGGGCGACCCGGTCCTGCTCGCCGGGCTGATCATCCTCTACGTCGGGACCCAACTCGGGGCGACCGCGGTCACCGCGTTCAGCGCCGATCCCACCCAGCGGCGGATCATGTTCGCGCTCCCGTTCGTCTTCACGATCTTCATCATCAACTTCCAGGCGGGGTTGATCGTGTACTGGATCACCACGAACGTGTGGACCATCGGGCAGCAGCTGGCGGTCAAGAAGCTCTACCCCAAGCCGGAGCCGGTCACCCGCGACGAGAAGGGGGTCGCGAAGCCTGCGCACGGGAAACCGACGGTGGCGGCCGCGGCCGCGGACGGCAAGGACGGCGGGTCGAAGCCGAAGGAGAAGGCGCGCGCGAGCGGGAACGGGCGCACGGCGTCCAAGCCGCCTCCCTCGCCGCGCAAGCGCAAGAAGCGCTCGGGCCGCAGACGGTAGCCCCGGGTCGATGAGCGCGGACGCCGACAGTCCCGCCGAGCCCAGGCCCGAGGAGACAGTGGCCGAGGCCGAGGCCGCCACGCTGGGCGAGGCCAAGTGGGCGGCGGTGAAGCAGCTCGAGCCGCGCTTCCCGGGCGTCTCCGCGGACAGCGTGCGCTTCGAGGTGCTCTCGGAGCCGGTCGGACCCAAGGACGTGGCGCGGGTCCGGGCCGAGGTGGACCTGGCCGCGTGGCGGGAGGCCGCGGGCACGATCCCGGAGGAACCCGCGGAGCGCGTGCGAGCGGTGGTGGCCCGCGTCGTCCAGGCCCTCGGGCTGCGGGCAAGCGTGGACATCGAGGAGACGGACGAGGAGATCCGCGCCACCGTCAACGGCGACGACCTGGGCCTCCTGATCGGCAAGCATGGCGCGACCATCGACGCCGTCCAGCATCTGGCCTTCCGGGCCGCATCACGCGGCCAGGCCGAACGTAAGCAGGTCGTGGTGGACGCGGCGAACTACCGGGAGCGGCGCGAGGCCGCCCTGCACCGGATGGCCGACCGCGCGGTGGCCGATGCGCTCAGCTTCGGGCGGCCGGTGGAGCTCGAGCCGATGCGCCCGGCCGAGCGCAAGATCGTCCACCTCTACCTGAGGGAGCGCACGGACGTGGAGACACACAGCGAGGGCGACGAACCCGAGCGCCGCCTGGTCGTCACGCCGGTCCGCCCCTGAGCGTTTCGCGTGAAACGGTCGAGGAGCTGGCCGCTCGCCTCGACCTCCCCGACCCGGCGTCCCTACAGCTCGCGGCGCGGCTCGACGCGCTCGCGCGCGAGCCCGCCCCGCACACGACTGTCAGCGACCCGGTGGCCGAGCATCTCGCGGACAGCCTGTCGGGGCTCGAGGCGGAGGCGCTTCGCCGTGCCGGCCGGATCGCCGACGTCGGCGCCGGAGCGGGCTTCCCGGGCCTGCCGCTGGCGGTGGCCCTGCCCGACACCCGGGTGGACCTGATCGAGTCCGCGCGGAGGAAGGCCGAGGTGGTCGAGCGGCTCGCGGCGGCCGCGGGGCTGGCGAACGCGCGGGCGCTCCCGGTCCGCGCCGAGGAGTGGTCGGGGCCGGGGAAGGAGGGCCGCGAGGCGTACGACGCGGTGACCGCCCGGGCGGTCGCCCCTCTTGCGGTGCTCGTGGAGTACGCGGCCCCGCTGCTGCGTCGAGGCGGCAGGCTCGTCGCCTGGAAGGGCGCACGAGATGAGGGCGAGGAGGAGGCAGGCACCCGAGCCGCGGCCGCCGCCGGGATGGCGCCCCGAGGGGTGCTCCACGTGACTCCCTACGCGGGCGCACGCCACCGCCATCTCCACGTCTTCGAGAAGGTGGCTGCCACGCCCGAGGGGCTCCCGCGCCGCTCGGGCGCCGCCCGCAAGCGCCCGCTCGGCGGCTGATCCTCTTCGTGCACGCGAACGTTGCGCAAGGTCCCGTATAGGCCACAGCCCGGGACGTTCGGCGTTGGTGGGCGGGCGCGTCACGTGGCTTCGATGGAGGAGTCCGTCGTTCGGTGCCGAACCATTTCGGTTCCGACCGAAAGCGCCGCTACAACAGCAAACGGATGGGCACGATCTACGCCATCGCCAACCAGAAGGGCGGCGTCGGCAAGACCACTACCGCGGTGAACGTGGCCGCGAGCATCGCCGATGCCGGCTACGAAACGCTCCTGATAGACCTCGACCCCCAGTGCAACGCGACGGTCGCGCTCGGGCTGCCGAAGGATTCGTCCCCGAACGTCTACGACTGCCTCGCCGGGGAGCTGGCGCTCGACGCGGCCGTGCGCGAGACCTCGCTCCGTGGCCTGCACGCGGTGCCCTCGACGCCCGACCTGGCCGGCGCCGGCATCGAGCTCCCGCGCATCGCCGGTTCGGAGACCCGGCTGCGGGAGCGACTCGGGGGGATCCGCGAGCGCTACCTCTTCACGCTGCTCGACTGCCCGCCCAGCCTCGGCCCGCTGACCGTCAACGCGCTGGTCGCGGCCGACAAGGTGATCGTCCCGGTGCAGACCGAGTACTTCGCGCTCGAAGGCCTCGCCGGGTTGCTCGACACGCTCTCCCTGATCCAGCGCGAGCTGAACCCCCGGCTGACCGTCGCCGGCATGATCCTCACGATGCACGACGGGCGCACGCGGCTCGCGCGTGACGTAGAGCGCGAGGTGCGCGCGCACTTCCCGGAGCTCGTGTTCGACACGGTCATCCCGCGCAACGTGCGCGTGGGCGAGGCGCCGAGCTTCGGCCTCCCGGTGATCCACCACGCCCCCGCCAGCGCGGGGTCGGCCGCCTATCTGAGGCTGGCCAAGGAGGTGGCGGCGCGTGCCTGAGCGGGGGATGGGCCGCGGCCTGTCGGCGATCCTGCCGCGCAGCCACCGCGAGCAGGAGGGGCTGCGGGACATCCCGCTCGATCTGATCCGCCCGAACCAGCGCCAGCCGCGGCGGGACTTCGACGAAGGGGGACTTCAGGGCCTCGCCGACTCGATTCGCTCGCGCGGAGTGCTCCAGCCGGTCGTGGTGCACCCGCTCGCGGGCGGGACTTACGAGCTGGTGGCGGGCGAGCGCCGCCTGCGGGCGGCACGGCTCGCGGAGCTCGACTCGATCCCGGCGGTGGTGCGACCGGCCGGCGACTGGGAGCGGCTCGACCTGGCGCTCGCCGAGAACATGGCTCGCCAGGACCTGAACGCCGTCGAGGAGGCGCGCGCCTGCGCGATGCTCGTCGAGGATCTCGGCCTCACGAAGGGCGAGGTCGGGCGCCGGGTGGGCAAGAGCCGGGCGGCAATCTCGAACCTGATCCGGCTCCTGGAGCTGCCGGAGGAGGCGCTCGAGCTGATCGAGGCCGGCGAGCTGAGCGAGGGTCACGGGCGGGCGCTCCTCCTCTGCAAGGACCACGCCGCACGCAAGCGGCTGGCCCGTGACGCCCGCGACGGTGGCTGGTCGGTGCGTGAGACCGAGGGCCGCGCCAGGAAGACGGCCGAGGGCGCCAGGGAGCGAGCCGATCGCCCGCCGATCACGGTCCATCCCGATCTCGCCGAGGCGCTCGCCGCAGCCGAGGACACCCTCTCGGCCGCGCTCGGCCGCGAGGTTCGGGTGCGCGCCCGCAGGGGCGGCTGCCGCGTCGAGCTCGACCTGGAAAGCCCCGCGGAGGCCGTCGCGCTGGCGGAGCGAATCCTCGCTGCGGGATCGCGCGCCGCGGCCTGAATCGGACGCCGGAGCGCCGCTACAATCGCCGCGGAGAGGGCGATTAGCTCAGTCGGTTAGAGCGCGTCTCTGATAAGGACGAGGTCCCTGGTTCGAGTCCAGGATCGCCCACAACAGGCGAGTGCTGCGAGGGCCCCGTGGAGGGGCTCTCGACGTTCTAGGCCGCACGTCTAGACTGTCCCGCAGATGCAGGAGATGGTCATCTACGGGGTCTCCTTCGACATGGTCGGCAAGCAGCCGATCGTTTTGTTGAAGACCCGGGAGGGGAACAAGTTCCTCCCCATCTGGATCGGTCACCCCGAGGCGGCGGCGATCCTGATGAAGCTCCAGGGCGCCAACACCCCCCGGCCGATGACCCACGACCTGATCAGCGACATGCTGGCCGAGCTCGAGATCTCCTGCAGCCGGGTGGCCGTCACCGAGCTGCGCGAGAACACCTTCTACGCGGCCGTGACCCTCCAGATGAACGGTCGCGAGATCGAGATCGACTCGCGCCCCTCCGATGCCCTGGCGCTCGCGGTCCGGACCGGCGCGCCCATCTTCGCGGCGGAGGACGTGATCTCCGAGTCCGCCATCGAGTTCGAGCACGAGGTGGAGGACCAGGAGGAGGTCGTCGAGAAGTTCAAGGACTTCCTCGACAACGTCTCGCCCGAGGATTTCGCCGGCGGGCAGTAGGGGCCGCAGGACATCGGTCGAGCGCAGTAGCGCCCGCGGCCTCAGGCCGCCGCGCGGTCCGCCGCCAGCTCGAGGATCCGCCCCACCAGCTCGTCGAAGCCGATCCCAGCCGCCTCGGCGGCCTGGGGGAGCAGGCTGGTGTCGGTGAGCCCAGGGATGGCGTTCGCCTCGAGCACGTAGAGCCCTCCGTCGTCGTCGAGCATGAGGTCCACCCGGGCGAAGCCGTACAGCCCGAGCAGCTCGAAGACCCGCAGCGCGAGGCCCTGGGCCCGCTCCGTGGCGTCCCCGGGGAGCTCCGCTGGACAGACGAAGTCGGTGCGGCCGATCTCGTAGCGGGCCTCGAAGTCGTAGAAGTCCTCGTCGCGCGGCACCGCCTCGACGATCGGCAGCGCGTCGCCGGCGAGGATCGAGACGCCGAGGTCCCGACCGGCGACGTGGCGCTCGAGCAGGACCCTGGAGTCGTACGAGAACGCGGCCACGAGCGCGGCCGGGACGTCGGACGCGGTGCGCGCGAACTTGATCCCCAGCGCCGAGCCCTGCCCCGCCGGTTTCACGACGATCGGGAAGTCGAGTCGCTCCTCGATCTCCCCGAGCGCGTCCGCCGCGCCGAGGTCGCGGAAGGCGGTCTGGCTGAACGCGAAGAACTCGGGGATGGGCAGCCCGGCCTCGGTCAGGAGGTGCTTCGTCAGCACCTTGTCCATCGCCCGGACGCAGGCGAGCACGCCCGAGCCCGTGTATGGGATGCCGAGGATCTCGAGCAGCTCCTGCACGGTCCCGTCCTCGCCGTCACGGCCGTGGAGCGCGGCGAACGCCACGTCCGGCCGGGCCTCGCGGAGGCGGGCGATCAGGTCGAGGTCGACGTCGATCGGCACGACCTCGTGGCCGAGCCGCTCGAGGGCGTCCTCAACGCGGGCGCCCGAGCGGAGCGACACCTGGCGCTCGAGCGAGCGCCCGCCCTTGAGCACGGCTACCCGGCTCACGGCCCCTCGGCTCGGCGGGCCCGCTCCTCGCGGCCGGGCAGTCGCAGCACGCGGGCCATCTCCGGGGTCTCCCGGGGCTTCTCCCGCGGGGTGGGGAGGCGCTCGCGGCCGGTGAGGGTGCCGTACAGAGCCACCTGCTCGGTCACCACCTCGCCGATGCGGCGCACGCCCTCGCGGATCTGCCGCTCGTCGCAGCCGGAGAAGTTGAGTCGCATGGCGCTGCGGCCTCGGCCATCGAGGAAGGCCGCCTCCCCGGGAACGAAGGCCACGTTGTCGTTCAGCGCCCTCGCCAGGAGATCGGTCGTGTCGATGAAGTCCGGGAGCGTGGCCCAGATGAAGAGCCCTCCGCCCGGCCGCGTCCACTGGGCCTGAGGCGGGAAGTGGTCGGCGAGCGCGTCGAGCATCGTGTCGCGCCGCCCGCGATAGAGCTCCACGAGCGAGTCGACGTAGTCCCGCCAGCGGCCGTGCCCGAAGTAGGCCCGGACCATGAGCTGGGACAACGTCGAGGTGCACAGGTCCGCCGCTTGCTTGCCGAGGTTGATCTTCTCGATCACGGGCGGCGGGGCCACGACCCAGCCGAGGCGGATCCCGGGCGACAGGATCTTCGAGAAGGTCCCGAGGTACATCACGTAAACGCCGCCGTCGAGCGAGTAGAGCGGCTCCGGGGGCTCACCCTCGTAGCGCAGGAGGCCGTAGGGGTTGTCCTCCAGCACGAGCAGCTCCCGCTCGTGCGCGACCTCCACGAGGCGCCGCCGCCGCGGCAGCGACAGCGTCACGCCGGCCGGGTTCTGGAAGCTCGGCACGGTGTAGACGAACTTCGGCCGCCGGCCCTCGCGCTCCAGCTGGTCGAGCGCCTCCTCCAGCAGGTCCACGCGCATGCCCTCGGCATCCATGTCGATCTGCACGACGTCGGCCTGGTAGCTCGAGAAGACGGGCACCGCGCCGGGGTAGGTCGGGCCCTCGGCGATCACCACGTCGCCTGGGTCGATGAGCGTCTTCGTGACGAGGTCGAGCACCTGCTGGCCGCCGGTCGTGACGATCACGTCGTCGGGGTCGGGGGTCATCCCCTCGGCGCCCATGACCTGGGCGATGCACTCCTTGGTCTCGTCGAGACCCTCGGTCGGGCCGTACTGGAGCGCCTTCGCGCACTCCTCGGCGGCGATCCGGGTGGTCACCGCGGCGAACGTGTCCGGCGGGAAGGTCGAGGTGTCGGGAAGACCGCCCGCCAGTGAGATCACCTCGGGGCGCGCCGTGATCGCCATCAGGTCGCGCATTGCCGAGGACTTCATGACCTTCGTGCGCGAGGCGAACAGCCCCGCGTAGCGCTCCAGGTCGCGCGCCTTCACGACGAGTCCTTCGCCCCCGGGGAGGGCGACCCTCCCGGGTGGTCTATCGTCATGCGCCCCCAGGCTACCGTTTGGTGGCCTTCGGCCTCCAAACGGGGATTTGCGGGGCTGAGGCCCGCAAACTCCTTGGACGAGTGAGCCTCTTCACCGACATCGGACAGGGCGCCGGCCTCGCGGGTGCCACGGGCGTGCGCCCCTTCCTGCCGCCGCTCTTGGCCGGCGCGCTCGCGCGCGGCGACGCCGGAATCGACTTCACGGACTCGGGCTGGGACTTCCTCGAATCTCCCGGCTTCCTACTGGCGGTGCTGGCACTGGCCGTGATCTCGTACGGGGCCGAACGTTCGGGTGTGAACCGTTCGGGGCGGGAGCGCCGGCCACCGCTCGCGGTGGGGCTCGCCGCGCTGGGAGGCGCGCTCGGGGCTCTGCTGTTCGCCGGGTCGCTTGCCGAGGGCGGCGAGGCGGCCTGGCCGGGGATCTTCGCCGGAGTGGCCTGCGCGCTGCTCGCCTGGGCCGCGCTGGGTGGCCTCTTCGAGCGCGCCCGGGAGCGGCTCGAGGGAGGAGCCGCGGCTCTGATCACGGCCTATGCGGACCTGGCCGCGCTGGCGCTGGCAGCGATCGCGATCTTCCTGCCGCCGGTCTCATACGCGGCGCTCGCGGCGTTCATCGTGCTCCTGCTGCGGGGCCGCGCGGGGGAGGACCGCAAGTACGCGGGTCTCCGGATCCTGCGCTAGCCGTGGCCGCGCAGAGGAAGCTCGTGCTGGCGGTTATCGACTCACTCAAGCCCGCGATGCTCGAGCGGGCGATCGACGAGGGAAGGGCGCCCGCGCTCGCGGCCCTGCGCGACCGCGGCCTCTACGTGAGCGATTGCGTGTCGACGTTCCCGTCGGTGACCCCCGTCGCCTCGGCCACGATCGCCACCGGCGTGGGTCCCGCCGAGCACGAGATCCCCTCGATCAACTGGTACCACCGCGGCGAGGAGCGCTACGTGGAGTACGGCTCCTCCTTCTCGGCCACGCGCGCCTTCGGGGTCGTTCGCTCGCTCTACGACACCGTCTACAACATGAACCTCGCGCACCTGAGCCGTGGGAGGAGAACTGTCTTCGAGCACCTCGACGACGCGGGCCTCAGGACCGCCTGCACCACCTACCTGATCTACCGCGGGCGGACCAGGCACGAGCCCTCGGGCGAGAGCATGTACCGGCGGATCGCCGCGGCGGCCCAGTTCCGCCACGCGGTCTACGGCGCCCGGGAGCTCTTCTACGCCGATCTCTTCGATTCGCGCAACACCGGCTGCACGTCCGCGCTCGGGATGCCCGGGCAGCGGGACCAGCACACCGGGTGCGTGGGCGCCTACCTGGTGGAGCAGGACCTGTTCGACTTCCTGCTCTTCTCCCTGCCCGACAACGACACCTACTCGCACCGCTACGGGCCCGACGCCCAGGTGCGCTCGATCGCCGGCGCGGACCGGGCGCTCGAGCGGCTCATGCACGTCGCGGGCGGGATCGACGCCTTCCTCGAGCAGCACGCGGTGGTCGTGATGTCGGACCACTCGCAGACGCCCATCGAGGAGCGGCTCAACCTCACGGAGGCGCTCGGCTCCTGGCGCGTGCTCGGCCCGGTCGACCCCGACCCGGACGAGGCCGACCTTGCGGTCTGCCCCGCCGCCCGCTCGGCGATGCTTTACGTTCTCGACCCGGAGGGGCGCGACCGGTTGGTGCCGCGAGCAGCCCGCGATCTCCACGGGATCGACGCGGTCGACCTGGTGGCACACCGTCAGAACGGCGAGGCAGTGGTGTGGTCGAAGCGCGGCGAGCTGCGCTTCGCGCCCGGCGGCGAGCTCGAGGATCGCCGCGGGGCACGCTGGAGCCTCGAGGGCGAGCGCGACGCCCTGCGCCTGCACGTCCGCGACGGCCACGTCGACTCGCCGCCATACCCGGATGGGCTCGGCCGGCTGTGGTCCGCCCTCACGTGCGCCCAGGCCGGCGACGTGCTCGTGTCCGCGACGTCCGGCTACGAGTTCGTGGACTGGGGCGGGGCAGACCACGTCGGGGGCGGGAGCCACGGCTCGCTCACGGCCGATGACTCCGAGGGCGTGCTCTTGGCCTGCGGTCTCGACCTGCCCGAGCGCGAGACGTGGTCGATCGCCGACGTGGCCCCACTGGTGCTGCGGCACTTCGCGCTACGCTCGGACAATGGGTGACGAGCGAGAGGTGGCCCTCGCTCGGCGCGGGCCGGGCGCGCACGTGCGGGTTCGCGCGGGGCTGCGCCGGCCGCACAACTGGCTTCAGCTGTTCAAGTTCTGCGTCGTCGGCGGCTCCGGATACGTCGTCAACCTCTGCGTGTTCACCTTCGCGGTGGAGGTCCTCGGAGTGCACCACCTGGTGGCCGCGACGATGTCCTTCGTCGTCGCGGTGCTCAACAACTTCTGGTGGAACAGGCACTGGACCTTCCGCGCGGGACGAGGTCACGCCGGCTTTCAGGTGGCCCGCTTCTTCGTCGTCAGCGTCGCCGCCTTCCTGCTCGCCGCGAGCATTCTCGAGCTGCTCGTGAGCGTGGTCGGGCTCGCCGAGATCCCCTCGCAGGCGATCTCCATCGTGGCCGCCACTCCGCTCAACTTCATCGGGAACAAGATGTGGAGCTTCTCGCTCGAGCTCGGCGCGGACTGACGCTCGCGCTCGCGGCGCTCGTCCTCCTCCCCGCAGGCGCGTTCGCCTCGGACCTCCAGCAGCCCGCGTCTCAGACCGAGCCGCCGCGGTTCTTCCGGCTGAGCGCCGACCAGGCGATCCGGATAGCGGACAGGGCCCCGAAGGTTCGCGCCGAGCGGGCGTCCCATCCGCGCCTGCGGCCGAGCGCCTACACGAACGGAATCGGCCGCTGGCAGGTGAGCTACTTCGCCGGCGACCAGGAGCGCGTGCAGGTGCAGATCGACGACCGCTCGGGCGCCGTGCTCGAGGAGTGGCGCGGGCCGCAGGTCGCCTGGACCATGGCCCGCGGCTACGAGGGAGCCTTCGGCCGCAAGCTGAACGCCCCATACGTCTGGATCCCGCTGTGCGTGCTGTTCCTCGCCCCCTTCGTGGATCCGCGCCGTCCCTTCCGCCTGCTCCACCTCGACCTGCTCGTCCTGCTCGCCTTCGGGGCCTCGCACGTGTTCTTCAACCGCGGCGAGATCGGCATCTCGGTGCCGCTCGTCTATCCGGTGCTCGGTTATCTGCTGGTGCGCATGCTGCTCGCGGGGTTCCGCCCCCGTGAGCGGAGGGGACGGCTCGTGCCTCTCGTGCCGTTGGCGTGGCTCGCCGTGGCCGTCTTCTTCCTCGGCGCCTTCCGCGTCGGCCTGAACGTGGAGCGGTCCAACGTGATCGACGTGGGCTATGCAGGCGTGATCGGCGCCGACCGGATCGTCGACGGCGACCCGCTCTACGGCCCCGGGTTCGCGCACGACAACGAGCACGGCGACACGTACGGCCCGGTGAACTACCTGCTCTACGTTCCCTTCGAGCAGGCCGCGCCGTGGAGTGGCCGCTGGGACGCGCTTCCCGCGGCGCACGGGGCGGCCATCGCCTTCGACCTCCTCACCATGCTCGGGCTCTGGCTCCTCGGCCGGCGGCTCAGACCCGGGCGTGAGGGCCGGGTCCTCGGCGTTGCGCTCGCGTACGCCTGGGCGGCCTACCCCTACACGGCGTTCGCGCTCGAGACGAACTCGAATGACACGGTCGTGGCGATGTTCCTGGTGGCCGCCATGGTGGCGTCCACCTGGGCCCGTCCCGCGGCCTCCGCGGTCGCCCGCGGCGCAGCAATCGGGCTCGGTGCGGCGGCCAAGTTCGGCCCGCTCGTCCTGGCGCCCCTGTTCGCGGGGGGCTCCGGCCGGCGCCGTTCGCTCCTCTTCGTCGCGGCGCTGGCGCTCACTCTGGTCGTGACCGTGCTCCCGTTCCTGCCCGACGGCGGCGTGCGCGAGCTCTACGACCGCACGGTCGGTTACCAGGCGGGACGCCCGTCGCCCTTCTCGGTCTGGGGCCAGGCGCCCTCGCTCGAATGGCTCCAGACGACGGTCAAGGCGGCGGCCGTCGGGCTCGCGCTGCTCGTTGCCTTCGTGCCGCGCCGCCGGACCCTGCGCCAGGTTGCCGCCCTCGGGGCTGCGGTCGTCATCGCCCTCCAGCTCGGGGTCGAGCATTGGTTCTATCTCTACGTCGTCTGGTTCGCGCCGCTCGTGCTCGTGGCCTGCCTGGCTGCGGTGCGCCACGAGGAGGCCGGCCGCCTCGAGCAGCCTCCCGCGCGGGAGCGGGAGCTGGCGGTCGCGTGAGCGTGCGCCGCGCCGCGCCGGTGGCGGCTCTGGTCCTCGCCGCCTCGTTCGCGACCACCTTCCTCCTTCACCCCTGGTCCGACGAACGGGTGTCGGACCTGTTCGTGTACCGCACCGCGGCTGCTCCGATCCTCCACGGCGGACTGCCGTACCGCGACGTCTTCCTCGAATACCCCCCGCTCTCGGCGCCGGTGATCGCCCTGCCCGGGACGATCGGCACCGGCGAGCAGGCATACCGCCTCGCGTTCGCAGGCATGGCGCTCCTGCTCCTGGTGGCCGTGATCGTGCTCGCAGGTCACCTGGCGGCATGGACCGGGGGCAGCCCGCGGCGGGCGATGCTGGCAGTCGCCGGTGCGCCCCTCGTCACGGGCGCCATGGTTCGGACCCACTTCGATCTGGCGCCGACGGGCATGACGATGGCCGCGCTCCTCCTGCTCTGCGTGGGCAGGCCATGCCTCGGCATGGGCGTGCTCGGGCTCGCCGTGATGACGAAGGGCTTCCCGCTCGTGGTCGCCCCGGTGGCGCTCGCGTGGCTCGTTGGGCGCGGACAGCGGCGCTCCGCGCTTCACGGCGCGGCGGCGTTCGCCGGGGTGGTCGCGCTGGTGGGCGCCGCGGCCCTCGCAATCTCGCCGAGCGGGGCGGTCGATGCCGTGCGGTACCAGCTCGACCGCCCCGTGCAGATCGAGAGCCTGCCCGCCACTGCGGCGGGTGGCCTCGACGCTCTGGGCCTGGGCGAGCTGCGAGCGGTGGCGAGCCACCGCTCGGACGGGCTCGAGCACCCGGCCGCAGACGTGCTGTCGGCCGTCGGGAGCCTGGCCCTGGCGGCCGCGATCGCGCTCCTGGCGGCGGCCGCGGCCCGCGCGCCGGATGCCCGCCGGCTCGTCCTCGCGTCGCTGGCGGCGGTTGCGGCGTTTGCGGCCTTCGGGCGGGTGCTCTCGCCGCAGTACATGGTCTGGCTCGTCCCGCTCGCGGCGCTCGCCTTTGCCTGGCGCATGCACGCACTCGCTGGCGTCACCGCCGGCGCGATCGGGCTCACGCTCGCCTGGTTCCCGGCGCGCTACTTCGACCTCGTGGCCCGCGAGCCCCTGCCGCTCGCCGCGGTCGCGCTGCGCAACTGCCTCCTGCTCTGCGCGCTGGCGCTCGCCTTTCGCGAGCTGGCGATCAGCCCGCGGGCAGAAGCAGCTGGGTTATGGCGCTGGCCCGCCCGTCGTCTCCGACCTCGACCAGCACCGCGTTGAGCCACGGATCCTCGTCGGAGGTGTCGAAGGGCACCGGCATCATCGTCAGGAAGCGCTTGAGCGCCTGCTCGCGCTTGACCCCGATCACCCCGCCGCGCGGGCCGGTCATCCCGACGTCGCTGATGTAGGCGGTTCCGCCAGGCAGAACCCGGGCGTCGGCGGTGGGGACGTGCGTGTGCGTGCCGACCATCGCGGTGACGCGGCCGTCCAGGTGCCAGCCCATCGCAACCTTCTCGCTCGTCGCCTCGGCGTGGAAGTCCACGAGGACCAGGTCGGCCTTCCCGCGCAGGTCCGCGAGGATCGCGTCGGCCTCGGCGAATGGCGAGCGGGCGGCCTGCACGAAGACCATACCCGACAGGTTCACCACCGCGAGCCGGACCCCGTCGCGCTCGACCAGCGCCACTCCCCGGCCCGGAGCCCCTCGTGGGTAGTTTGCGGGTCGCACGACCCGCTCGTCGCGGTCGAGGAAGTCGTACACGTCCCTGTGGCGGAAGGCGTGGTTACCGAGCGTGATCGCGTCGGCGCCCAGGTCCAGCAGCTCGAGCGCCGTGCGCTCGGTGATGCCGACGCCGCCGGCGGCGTTCTCGCCGTTCACGACGACGAAGGCGGGCTCGTGCTCCTCTCGGATGCCCGGGAGCAGCGAGGCCAGCGTGCGGCGGCCGATCCCACCGACCACGTCCCCGACGAACAGAAGCTTCACCGCGGGCAAGTCTGCCAACCTGCTCGCCATGGAGATGCGCACTGCGGTGGGGACCGACGCGGTGCTCGAGGCTCGGGGCCTCGTGAAGCGCTTCGGCGACCGCGAGGCGCTCCGGGATGTGTCGCTGTCCGCGGGACGTGGCGAGCTCGTGGCCGTGATCGGTCCCAACGGGGCCGGCAAGACCACGCTTCTCTCCATCCTCGCCGGGATCCAGCGCCCCGACGGGGGAACGGTGTCGAAGGCGCCTCACGAGATCGGCTGGGTGCCCCAGCAGGCTGCGCTGTACGGCAAGCTGAGCGTGGCCGAGAACCTCGAGCTGTTCGCACGGCTCGAGAAGGTGCACGACCCGCGGGGGGCCGTCGACCGGATGCTCGAGCTCACCGATCTCGGCGAGCGGAGAGGCGACCAGGTGGCGACCCTCTCCGGGGGCAACCGCCACCGGGTGAACATCGCCATCGGCCTCCTCGCCGACCCGGAGGTACTGCTCCTCGACGAGCCGAGCGCTGCCCTCGACCCGCGCCAACGCGAGCGCGTCTGGGACTTCATCCTGCGCCTGGCCGGCGGCGGCACGACGGTCCTCTACTCCACCCATAACGTGCAGGAGGCCGAGGCTCACGCCGCCCAAGTGGTGGTGCTCGCGGACGGCGAGCGGCTGTTCGCGGGCTCGCCGCGCGAGCTCGAGGCCACGGTGGGTCCGGCGAGGGACTTCGAGTCCGCCTTCATGGCCTTCCTCCACGAGCGAGGCCACTGAGCCCCGTGCGCTGGCTCCTCCTGAAGGACCTCCGCATCCTGAGCCGCTCGCCGCTGCTTGTGGCGCTGCTCGTGCTCTACCCGATAGTGATCGCCATCCTGATCGGCTTCGCGCTCTCGCGGGGGCCCGACAAGCCCAGGGTCGCCTTCTACAACGCGGTGCCGCCCTCGCAGGACAAGATCCGCCTGGGCGGGGAGATGATCGACCTTGCGCAGCAGTCGCAGGCCCTCTTCGACGCGATCGACCCCGTGCGGGTACACAGCCGCCAGGAGGCGATCCAGAAGGTGAAGGACGGGGATGTGCTGGGCGCCCTCGTCATCCCCGAGGACATCACGCAGAAGCTTCAGTCCACCCTCCGGCCCGGGACGGTCGAGGTCTTCTACAACGCCGAGGACCCGGCGAAGAAGCAGTTCGTCGAGAACACGATCAAGTCGCAGGTGCAGACCGCCAACCAGGCGCTGACCAAGAAGATCGCGGAGGAGGCGCTGCGGCTCCTGGACCTGATCCGCAACGGGGGCGATTACAGCTTCCTCGGGCAGAACTTCGACGTGCTCGGTCTGCAGCGTTCGGAGGCCATCCTGCGTCGGGCGCGACCGAGCCTGCCGCCCGCCGAGCGCCGCGAGGTCGACCGGGTGGTGGGGTTCGCAAGGCTGGCGCGTCAGAACCTTGCCTTCTCGGACGACGTGCTGACCGCCGTGGGCACACCGATCCGAGTCGACGCGACCGTGCTGAACGGAGGCTCGACCTCGCTCACGTCGTTCGCCGTGGCGATCGCACTGGCGGTGTCGCTGATGTTCATCACCATGCTGCTCGCCGCCGGCAGCCTCGCGCTCGAGCGCGAGGAGAATGCCTTCCCCCGGCTCGTGCGAGGCCTCGTCTCGCGCAGCATGCTGCTGCTGGAGAAGGCCGGGCTCGCGACCGTCTGCGCGCTGGCGGTATCGCTGCTCATGCTCGTCTTCCTCGGCCTCTTCGTGGACCTCCGCTGGGAGCGCTTCCCGCTCTGGCTCGTGGGCATCGTGGCCGGCGGGCTCGCCTTCGCGGCGCTCGGCCTGGCGCTCGGGGCCGTCGCGCGCGAGGTCCGGGCGGCCTCGCTGCTCGCCTTCATGCTCGCCCTGCCGCTGGCCTTCCTCGCGCTGGTTCCCTCCGGGGCCGTCTCCGCGGGGCTGTACGACGTGATCCGGGTGATCTCCGCCGCGTTCCCATTCAAGCCCACGCTCGACGCCCTGAACGCGGCCCTGAACGACTCCGGCGCGCTCGGACTTCCGCTGCTGCACCTGGCGGTCCTGTTCGCCGCCTTCGGCGCCATCAGCCGCGTGGCGCTGCGCCGGTTCGCCTAGCGGTAGCGCTTTCGGCGAAAGACGTCGGTGGCCAGCGAGTCGACCCGGTCGAGGAACAGGATCCCGTCCAGGTGGTCGATCTCGTGCAGCAGGCAGCGCGCCTCGAAGCCCTCGGAGCTGAGCTCGAGGAGCTCGCCCGCGGGAGCCTGGGCCTCGAGCTCGATCCGCGTGGCACGCCGGACGTTGGCCGTCAGGTGGGGGATGCTCAGGCAGCCCTCCCGCGCCACCTCCTGT
>JBKPFJ010000087.1:0-8889 GCA_046728795.1 Actinomycetota bacterium
GGGCACCCCCGGCGGTCCCAGCGTGGTCGAAGCCTCGGCCCTCGCACAGCGGGGGCCCTCGGAGCCCTCCCCGGCGATCTCGGAGCGGAGCCCGGTCCTCCTCGAGCAGCGCGCCGAGGGACTTCCCTTCCCGAACTGGGCCGCCAAGTTCGGCTGGCGGCCCGCCGGCGTCCGGCAGGACCGGCTGGATGGCCGCGATGCGACAACCGTCTTCTACGCGAAGGGTGGGCAGCGGATCGCCTACACCATCCTGTCAGGCGACCCTCTCGACACCCCCGAGGGCTCCTCCCCGGCCGTCCGCGAGGGCACCCGCCTGCGGCGCCTGAAGACGGACGACCGCTTCGTGGTGACCTGGCGTCGCGGGGGCCACACGTGCGTCCTGTCCGGCCGGGGCGTGCCGCCGGATGTGCTGCTGAAGCTCGCGGCATGGAAGGGGAAGGGCCAGGTCCCCTTCTGAGCACAGCGAGCCACTAGTCGCCGCCGGCGAGGGCGCGCGCCAGCTGCCGGCGCCCTCGATAGAGGCGGCTCATCACCGTCCCCTCGGGGGCGCCGAGCGCCCTGGCCGCCTCCCGGTAGCTGAGGCCGACCACGTCGACGGCGACGACGGCCTCGCGGAATGGCTCGGGGAGCGTCGCAACCAGGTCGAGGATCTCGCGCGACTCGGCGGCGGCCGCGGGCGACGTCGCGCCGCGATCCTCGAGCTCGTCCGACCCCTCGGGCAGGGGAGCCGTGCGCGGGCGACGGCCGGCCGCGCGCAGCTGGTTGTAGAAGGTGTTCCTGAGCGCGCGCAGGAGGTAGCCCAGATCGTCCTCGCCGCGCAGGAAACGCGGGCGCTTCAGTACCTGGAGGTAGGTCTCCTGGACGAGGTCCTCGGCTTCTGCGCGCGACCCGCAGAGGGCGATCGCCGCGCGGTACAGTCGGTCGAGGTGGTCGGGAAGGCGCTGGGGATCGAGACGGCGGGGATCAGGTGCGCGGGCCACCCGCCGGGCAGCCTATCTGTGAGCTTCGTCACAGAGCGGGAATAGGCGCCGGCCGGAGGGGTCCGTTCGAAGCATGGACCCCAACCCAAGGAGGACCCGCATGTCATCCATCCACACACACGGCCGTGCGCTGTTCGCCGGCGCGCTCGCGCTCCTGGCGAGCGCTGCGGTGGCCGGCACGGCGGTCGCCGCACTCCAGGGCGACGACCACTCGAACCGCGGTCAGGTGTTGATCGGCCGCGACGACGACGAGCCCGCCGATCCGACGATCCAGCCGGCGGGAGTCGCCGCCAACCAGTCCCTGCGCAAGGGAGACCAGCTCTTCGGCGGTCACCGCTCCGATCTCCTGATCGGGCGGCTCGGCCCCGACACGCTCGTCTCGGGACCCGAGGATCGCAACGACAGTGGCGACGTGATCGTCGGCGGGACCGAGCGGGGCAGCGACGTTCAGGCGTTCCCGAACTTCGACGTCGCCAAGGGCGGCTCGGGCAACGACGCCTTCGTGTGGGCGCCGGGCGACGGGAGCGACGCCTTCATCGGGGGCGAGCGTTCGCGCGGCAGGCACGACACGGACACGCTCGTCATCGGAACGATGCCGCTGAAGCCGGGCGACAACTCGCAGCCGGAGCTGTTCGATACGCCCTTCGGGCCCCTCCCGCGGGCGATCGTGTCGAACGGGAAGCTCCCCGCGACGATCGGGGACTCGCCGGCCCTGCCCTCGATCAAGAGCTCGTGCCAGGTCGTCGACGCTCCGCCGGGGCTCGGCTACCAGCACCTCGTGCGCGTGTTCAACGCGGCGACCGGCGCGCAGGCCGTGACGATCCGGATCAGGGAGGTCGAGCAGCTGCTCTGCGGCTCGGCCGGCGGTGACGGCATCGTCCGCACCACCTTCGGGCGCGGCGGTGGCGGCGATCCGGTCGTGACGTCGACCGACTTCCAGCCGCGGCCCGGCAGCAAGCTGGACGCGCTGGTGGACTAAGGCCGACGGGCCGTTACTCGCTGAGCCGCTCGCTCGCGGCGAGCCGCGCCGGCCCAGGCTCCTCCTTTGGGGCCTCGGCCGGCGCCTCGTCGCGGTGCTGCGCTACGAGGCGCTCGATGTCCTCGCGCTCCAGCACCTCCTGGTCGAGGAGCGTGAACGCAAACGCCTCGAGCAGCCGCCGGTTCTCGGCGACGAGTCTGACCGCGCGGCGGTGGGCGAGGTCCGCGATGTACTGCTGCTCCTCGTCGACGTTGCGGCGCGTGGCGTCCGACATCGAGTAGTCGTCCGCGGGCAGCCGCTTCGACTGGAGCTCCGTGCCCATCCCGTAGTCGGTGACCATCGAGCGGCTGATCTCGTGCACCTTCTTCAGGTCGTCCGCGGCCCCGGTCGTGATCGTCCCGAAGACGAGGTGCTCGGTCACGCGGCCGCCGAGGAGGACGACGAGGTAGTCGAGCAGCTCCTCCTTTGTCTTCAGGTAGCGATCCTCCTCCGGCAGGTTGAGCGTGTAGCCGAGCGCACGCCCCCGGGGGATGATCGAGATCCGGTGCACCTTCTCGACGCTCGCCAGGAGCTCCGAGCAGAGCGCGTGCCCGGCCTCGTGGTAGGCGACGACCTTCTTCTCGTGGTCGGTGATCACGCGGCGCGACTGCATCCCGGCGATCACCCGTTCGAGCGCGGCCTGGAAGTCCTTCGTGGAGATGACGTCGCGGCGGTCGCGGCCGGCGAAGATGGCCGCCTCGTTGCAGATGTTGGCCAGGTCCGCGCCGGTCAGCCCGCTCGTCTGGCGGGCGATCAGATCGAGGTTCACGTCGGCGATCGGCTTGCCGCGCGAGTGCACGTCGAGGATGGCCCGCCGGCCCTTCAGGTCGGGCGGGCTGACGAAGATCTGGCGGTCGAAGCGGCCCGGGCGCAGCAGGGCCGGGTCGAGCTTCTCGAGCAGGTTGGATGCGGCGATGACCACCACCTCGTCGGCGTCGTCGAATCCGTCCAGCTCGACGAGTAGCTGGTTGAGGGTCTGGTCCTTCTCGCCGGAGATGTCGTGGCCGCGCGTGGCACCGACGGCGTCGAGCTCGTCGATGAACACGATCGCCGGCGCGGCCTTGCGCGCCGCCTTGAATAGGCGGCGGATGCGCGCGGCCCCGAGCCCGACGAACATCTCGACGAAGCTCGCGGCCGACTGGGCAAAGAACTCGGCCTTCGCCTCGTTCGCGACCGCCTTTGCGAGCAGCGTCTTGCCCGTGCCGGGGGGCCCGTGCAGGAGGATGCCCTTCGGGACCCGGGCCCCCAGCCCGCGGAAGCGCTTCGGGTCGCGCAGGAACTCCACGACCTCGCGCAGCTCGTCCTTCGCCTCCTCCACGCCGGCCACGTCGTCCCAGCGCACGGCGCTCCGCGACTCCGGCTTGATCTGCTGCGGCTTGGTCCGCGGCATGAACCGGAGGACGAGGCCGAACAGCAGGACCAGGAGGCCCATGAAGATGATGGGCAGCCACACGACCGCCCAGTCCTGGAAGTCCTGGAAGGTGAAGGCGAGCGGGACGTGCATGCCCATCTGCTTATCAGCTCCTCAGTCCACCGGCGTGAGTCGCGCATTCGGGCGATGGACCCGTCCCGCCTTTGCGCAGGGCCGGCCCTCGACGAGGACCACGTCCGCGGTGAAGTCGTTCTGCCCACGCAGCAGCGACGACCCGACGCCGTAGGAGTCCACCGGGGAGTGGATCGCCTCGAAGGCGCGGATCTTGGCGGCGTCGAATCCGCCCGAGGCGACGATCTTCAGCCGCTCGTGGCCCGCCGCGTCGAGGGCCTCGCGCACGCGGGCAACCAGCACCGGGTTCACACCGGTGGGCTTGAAGTCCCCCATGTCGTGCCAGAGCGCGCGGTCCACCAGGCGGTCCGAGGTGTCGAGCCGCACGCCCCACAGCTTGTCTCCGAGCGCGTCCGCCACCTCCAACGAGGTTCTCACGGAATCGTTCTCGAAGTCGACGAGCACGACGACGTTCATCTCGTCGGCGAAGCGGTCCGCGAACTCGCCTGCGGCGGCGACCGTGTCTCCGCCGAATGCGGCGATCAGACCGTGCGGCACCGTGCCCACGCCGCGTCCGCCCCACCAGGAGGCCTGGGCATCCGTCGAGACCCCGATCGCCCCGGCGACGTGCGCGGCCCAGCCGTCGCCCGTCTGCACGAGCCAGTGGTCGTGCCGGGCGGGGAAGAACAGGATCGGCTTGCCGGCGGCCGCGTCCACGACCTCGCGAACGTTCCCCATCACGAGCGTGCGCCGCGCGAGGCAGCCGAGATAGACCGTCTCGAGGTGGGCGAAGAGCGAGTAGTCGCCCTCGATCGTCATCACGGTCTCCCAGGGGGAGATCTCTTCTCCTTCATGCAGCGCGTGGACCTTGAGGCGCTCCCAGCCCCGCTCCCACCCGCCATCGGCCGTGTGCCGGCCGGCGCACTGCTTGAGCACCGCGATCGCCTCGTCGATGCCCCCGAGGATCGACTCCTGCTTCTGGAACACCTGCATCGTCACCGTCGGGCAGCGGCCCTGCTCCTCGAGCAGCTGCTTCGTGAAGTTGAAGTAGGCGTCGGAGTAATAGCCCTCGCGGATCCGCTCGACCGGCAGGCGGAAGACACTCGGGTCGAGCCGCGTGGCGACGCTCACGCGGCCTCCACCCGGAGGATCTCCTCGAGCGCCGCCCGTCCCACCTCGAGCTGCTGCTCGGTCGGCTCGCGGGTGCCGACGGCGCGCTGGATCTCGAAGCCGGGCCTCCGCAGCAGGCGCGCCAGCGCAGTGTCCGGGTGGCGCTCGGACCAGGCGAAGACCTCGACCGCGAACGCCGCGCTGCCGAGGCCTACGGCGAGCTCGGCCCTCGGGCCGCGCAGACCGGCGCGGCGGGCAGCGACGTTCCCGAAGGTGGCCGCCGCCAGCATCGGCGCCACGAGATTGGATCCGCAGCGGTCGTGCTCCTTGTGGGCGTCGGCGGCCTCCTCGTCGTCCTCGTAGCCCGCGATCGCCTTGTGCTCGACGCCGTGGTAGGCGGCCAGGTCGCCGCTCCGCAGCGCCATCATCGCCGGCATGAGGCTGAGCGCCGCGACCGCGGCCTCCCGACCGAGCGTGCGCGCGCCGCTGCCCCGGATCGCCCGCCCGCCGAGCGCCGCCGCTCCCATCGCGCCGAGCGTACGCCCGTCCTGCATGGGCAGCTTCGCCTCGGGCAGGGCCCGCTTCACGAGCGGGATGACCGCCAGCGCCTCGGCGAGCTTGAGGATCCCGCGCAGGCCAGGGACGCCGTCCGAGACGCCGCCGCCCAGGTCCGGCTTGCGCCCCGACGCCACCTTCAGCTCGCCCTCGTCCGTCCGCACGGCCGCGGCCCAGTGCGTCGGACCGTGAACGAGCAGGCCGTTCCGCAGCGCCATCCCGCCCAGGCGGAGCTTCTCCTCACTCACCGCAGCGTCTCCTCCACCAGCTCGGCGTAGAAGCGGGCCGCGAGCCCGAGGTCCTCCACGGGGACGCGCTCGTCGGCACCGTGCGCGAGCGGAGCGGCCTCGAACACGTCCATCGCGCGCTGGGGGAAGAAGCCGTACGCCGTGCAGTCCGGGAACGCCTCACGGAACCAGTGCGAGTCGGAGAAGCCGGGCAGCACGACCGGGGTCACCTCCGCCCCCGGGTCCTCGCGCTCGACGAAGCGCCGGATCGAGTCCATCAGTGGCGTGTCGATCGGGGAGCGGTTGCCCGACACGGCCTCGTCGAAGCAGATCTCGTAGCCGTCCGTGCCGAGGACGTCCTCGATGCGACGCCTGGCGTGGTCCTCCCCGAGCTCGGGCGGCACGCGGCAGTCCACCTGCAGCTCGGCCTGCGCGGGGATCACGTTGATCTTCTCGGAGGCGCAGATCATCGTGGGCGAGAGAGTCACGCCGAGCATCGGCTCGAGCAAGACCGCCACGCGCGGGTCGCGCTCCTCGATCTCGCGGAGCGCCGCGTCGAGATCGCCGGCGTCGACGCCGAGCGCGTCGAGGAGGGCCTTCGGCTCGGGCGAGAGCTCGTACGCGGGACGGCCGTCCTGCAGCGCCTCGAGGATGGGCGCCATCTTCGTCAGCGCGTTCTCGCCGATCCGCGGCACCGACGCGTGACCGGCGCGCCCGCGCGTGGAGAGCGTGAAGCGGAAGACGCCCTTCTCCGCCACGCAGACGCCGTACAGTCGCCGCCCGTCGTACTCGAGCACCTCGCCCGCGCCCTCGTTCACCACCAGATCGCAGCGCACCGCGTCCGGGCGCTCCCTGCAGAGCCACTTCGCACCCGCCGCGGCGCCGGTCTCCTCGTCGGCGGTCGTCACCACGATGAGCTCGCCAGCCTCGGGCCGCCAGCCCTCCTCCGCGAGCGACGTCACCGCGGCGACCTCCGCCGCCACCTGGCTCTTCATGTCGAGCGCGCCACGGCCCCACACGCAGCCGTCGCGGAGCTCGCCCGACCACGGGTCCACGCTCCAGTCCCGTGGGTCGGCGAGCACCGTGTCGACGTGGCCGAGCAGGCAGAGACGGGGACCGTCCGAGGCGCCCCGGAAGCGGGCGACCAGGTTGGGGCGGCCCTCGACGGCGGCCACCAGCTCGCACGCGAAACCGGCGCCCCCGAGCAGTCCCTTGAGAAACTCCTGCGCCTCCTCCTCGTGCCCCGGGGGGTTCACGGTGTTGAACCGGATCAGGCGCTGGAGCAGCTCCGTCGTGCGCCGCTCTAGTTCGGCTGGCTCGGGCATCCGGGCCTATTGTGGCCGAAGCGGCGCTACTTCCCGCGTAGAGCGGGGTTTCTCGGGCATGAAGCGCGCGATACTGGCCCTCCTGCTCGCGGCGCTCTCGCTCGCCTGGGCCCCGACCGGCGCCCAGGCCGCGTTCCCTGGGACGAACGGCCGGATCGCGTTCACCGACTTCGTTCCATCCTCGCCGGGAGACGACAACGCCCCCGCGCACGACACCTTCGTCGGGACCATCCGCCCGGACGGCGGTGGCCGGCAGCTCTTCGCGTGCGCGAGCGACGCTCGTCCCTGCGCAGACAGCGGCCCCGCGTTCTCGCGCGACGGCGCCCGGATCGCGTTCACCACGAACGGGAGGATCGCGGTCATGCGCTCCGATGGGACCGACGTGCGGGTGCTTCCGGTTGACGGCGGAAACCCGACATGGTCGCCGAGCGGCCGCAGGCTCGCGTTCGAGCACGACGGGGACATCTGGGCCGCGGACGCCGACGGGGGGAACCTCGAGCGGCTCACCTTCCGCGGCGGTAGCCAGCCGGCTTGGTCATCCGACGGGCGGATCGCCTTCACCCGCCAGACCCGCAGCACGGGCTTCCCCGGACTCGACACCGACGTGTTCGTGCTTAGGCCCGGAGACGCACGGGCGCGGCGCCTCACCTTCAAGAGCGGGAGCAACCCCGACTGGTCGCCCCACGCTTCGAAGATCGCCTTCGAGCGGCGACTCGACGTGTACGTCGTCCGCTCCGGCGGCGGCGGCCTCCGGCGCTTCACCTTCGGGGAGGCCGGCTCGCCCGTGTGGTCGCCGGACGGGCGCCGGATCGCCTTCCTGCACCCGGTCTTCGCCGACGACGGCAACCAGGGCATCTTCGTGAAGCCCACGGACGGCCGGCGGCTCAGGAAGGTCCTGAACGCGGCCTTCCCGGGCAGCTGGCAGCCGCTTCGCTAACCGGCCAGCCGCGCTGCGAACATCTGTCACATGGAACGTCTCTTCGACGTCCAGCCCGGCCACGTCCGCCGCACGCCGGTGCCCGCCGGCGAACAGCCGCTGGCCACCCGCATGCGCCCGACGTCGCTCGGGGAGTTCGTTGGTCAGGACCACCTGCTGGGGCGCGGCTCGGCGCTCCGCACGGCGGTCGAGGAGGGTCGCCCGCATTCGATGATCCTGTACGGGCCGCCCGGCAGCGGGAAGACCACACTGGCGCGCCTGCTCGCCGTGAACGCCCGCGCTGCGTTCGAGGAGGCCTCGGCGGTGGCGGCCGGGCGACCGGAGGTTCGCGCGGTGCTCGAGCGCGCCCGCCACCGGCGCGAGGCGAACGACGAGCCGACCATCTTCTTCCTCGACGAGATCCATCGCTTCAACAAGGCGCAGCAGGACACGCTCCTGCCGGCGGTCGAGGAGGGGCTCGTGGTGCTGGTTGGAGCGACGACCGAGAATCCCTACTTCGAGGTCAACTCGGCTCTCCTCTCGCGCTGTCGAGTCTACGAGCTGGGCCCGCTCGAGGACGAGCAGGTGCTGGCGCTCATGCGGCGGGCCCTGGCTGACCCCCGCGGCGTGAGCGGCAGCGTCGACGACGCGGCGCTCGAGTTCCTTGCCGCGCGCAGCGGCGGCGACGCGCGGATCGCGCTGGCCGCGCTCGAGCTGGCCTGCGAGACGGTGGGCGACGGCCGGGTCACGCTTCGCCACGCCGAGGACGCCCTCCAGCGGCGCGCGGTGCTATACGACAAGGGCGCCGACCGCCACTACGACCTGATCTCGGCCTGGATCAAGTCCACGCGCGGCTCGGACCCCGACGCCTCGCTGCTCTACCTCGCGAGCATGCTCGAGGGCGGCGAGGACCCTCGCTTCATCGCGCGGCGAATGGTGGTGCTGGCCAGCGAGGACGTGGGCAACGCCGACCCCCGCGCGCTCGAGGTGGCGGTGGCGGCCGCCCACGCCGTGGAGCACGTGGGAATGCCGGAATGCGCGCTCAATCTCGCCCAGGCCGCGGTCTACCTGGCGCTCGCGCCGAAGTCGAACGCCGCGGCGACGGGGCTGTGGCGGGCGAGCGCCTGGGTGCGGGAGCACGGGGCCGCGGACGTTCCGAACCACCTGCGCGACAAGCACACGCCGGGCCGCGGCACGGGTTACGACTATCCGCACGACCGGCCCGAGGGCGTCTCCCCCCAGGAGCTGGTGCCCGCCGAGGCCGCCGAGGAGCGC
>JBKPFJ010000014.1:0-7588 GCA_046728795.1 Actinomycetota bacterium
GCCGAGGCGCCGCTCCACGTTCATCACCGCGACGATGAGGCCTTCTGGATCCTCGAGGGCGAGGTCACCATCGAGGTCGGCGATCAGACCATCGAGGCAGGCGCCGGTGACTACGTCTTCGCGCCGCGTGACATCCCCCACCGGTTCACCGTGGGCGATCGGGGCTGCCGGATGCTCTTCATCCTGCTCCCGGGCGGCATCGAGGAACTCATCAGGGCGACGAGCGAGCCCGCCCAGAGCCGCACCCTTCCACCGCCGTCCGACGAGGAGCCGAGCGCGGACGAGCTCGAGGGGCTGAAGGCGATCATCAAGGAACGCGGCTACGAGCTGCTCGTCTAGGTCGCGCTCGCCTGTAGCGCGATCAGGTTCGCGGACCGAGCGGCCGCGTCAGGTAATGCTGGAAGCTCGGAGCTAGGGCTTCGACCAGCGCCTCGGGAGCCATCGAGGCGAGCGGCTCGACACGGAGGATGTAGCGAGCCATGACGAGCCCGATGGACTGCGAGGCGACGAGGTTCGCGCGAAGGGGTGCATCCTCGACGCCCAGGCTTCCCGAGATCGCGCCCACGATTCGCTCGGTGGCGAGCTCGCGCGCCAGCTGGGCGGCCTCGGGCTCGGAAGCGGCGGCGCGGAGGATTCCGGTCATGACCTCCCTCGACTCGGGGTTCTCGAGCAGCCCGACGGCGAAGCGGGCAAGCCGGAGCCCGGCCTCGGAGCGCCGCCCGGCCAGGACCTCGGGCAGCGTCTTCTCCGGTCGGAACGGGAGCTCGGTCACTGATAGGAAGAGCTTCTGCTTGGACCCGAAGAAGTGGTGGACGAGGGCCGGGTCGACGCGCGCCTCCTGGGCAACGCCCCGGATCGTCGTCCGCTCGTAGCCGAGCTCTGCGAACTGCCGGCGCGCCGCCGCGGCGATCGCCTCCTGCGTCCGGCTGTTGCCTGGCGGCCTCCCCGGCCGTCGCTTCGCGGCCATGGCCCTTGATCCTAAATCAGCGGGCGTTGAATATCTAATAGAATTCGACGCACAGTGAATTGCGCGGGGCCCGATCGCGAAAGGAGAACACGATGCGAGTCTTGGTCGTAGGCGCGAGCGGTGCCATCGGCACCCGACTCGTTCCCCAGCTGATCGACCGGGCGCACGAGGTGATCGGCACCTCCCGGTCGCCCGGAAACGCCGAACGCGTACGGGCCCTCGGGGCGAAGCCGATCGTGCTCGATCTGCTCGACCCTCAAGCCGTGCGCAAGGCCGTGCTCGAAACCGAGCCCGAGGCGATCGTCCACCAAGCGACCGCGCTGGCGAATGTGCGCTTCTCCAGGAACATGGACCGCACATTCGCCCAGACCAACCGGCTGCGCACCGAGGGCACCGACGCGCTGCTGGCCGGCGCGCGCGAGGCGGGCGTGCGCCGGTTCGTCGCCCAGAGCTTCGCCAGCCCGCGGTACGCGCGCGAGGGCGCCTGGGTCAAGACCGAGGACGATCCGCTTGACCCCACCCCCGTGGCGGGCATGCGCGAGATGGCCGCCGCGATGCGCCATCTCGACGGGGTGGTCACGGACGCGGGCGGGGTCGCGCTTCGCTATGGCGGCTTCTACGGCGCCTCCAACGACGGGCTGGTCGAGCCGGTCCGCAAGCGGCAGTTCCCGATCGTCGGCGACGGCGCCGGCGTCATCTCGTTCATCCACCTCGAGGATGCCGCGGCGGCGACCGTGCTCGCGCTCGAGCACGATCGAGCCGGGATCTACAACGTCGTCGACGACGAGCCCGCACCGGTGCGCGAATGGCTGCCGGTGCTTGCGAAGGCACTCGGCGCCAAGCCACCCCGCCACTTCCCCCGCTGGCTCGCGCGGCTTGTCGCCGGCGAGGCCGCGGTCATGATGGGAACCGAGTCCCGCGGCGCCTCGAACGCTAAGGCCAAGCGCGAGTTGGGCTGGGAGCTGCGATACCCGAGCTGGCGCCAGGGCTTCCAGGCCGCCTACGCGTCACCCGACCCAACCGATCGAGGGGAACCTCGCTCCGGCCGAAGCGCGGAACCGCAATCTCCTCGTGCCCGTTAGGCGCCTGCCCGCTGGGGCAGGCTCAACGTCGGTCGTGTGCCTCGCGGGGACCGAGGATCGAGCCCAACGGCCGGGTGTTGACGACCTCTGCGGCCGTCGCCCAGCCGCGGCGCGCCGTCGCGACCGACAGCGTCATGTTCGCGAGGCCCCGCGTCGAGTGCGAGTCGGTCGAGCAGACGATCTGCAGGCCGGCTCGCAGCGCCTCGCGGACATGCTCGCCGCGAAGGTCGAGGCGGTCCGGGAGGCCGTTGACCTCGAGGGCCACTCCCTCCTCTAGCGCCACCTCGAACGTGCGCTCCAGGTCGAGGGCGTTCTCCGGGCGCCGGTTGATGTACCTGCCCTTGGGATGGCTGAGGCAGCGCACGTAGGGGTTGCGCAGCGCCTCCTCGACTCGCTTCGTCATCTCGACCCGCGGCATCCGCTGCCCGCCGTGCACGCTCGCCTGTATCCAGTCGAGCTCCGCGAGGACGTCGTCGGGGAGGTCGAGCCGGCCGTCGGGGAGGATGTCGCACTCGATCCCGCGCAGGACCCGGAACGGGGCCAGCGTGTCGTTGGCGGCAGCGATCTCCTCGGCCTGGCGGCGCACGTCGTCCGGGGTCAGGCCGCGGACGGCGCCGACGGCGGGCGTGTGATCGCAGATCGCGAGATAGTCGTACCCCCGCTCGCGGGCGGCGCGGGCCATCTCCTCGACGCTCGCCCTTCCGTCCGACGACGTCGTGTGGCAGTGGAGATCGCCGCGGATGTCCCCTTCCTCGACGAGCGCAGGCGGTTCGCCCCGAAACGGCTCCTCTCGCAGCTCCGTAGGGCACCAGGGGAGACCCAAGGCTTCGTAGACCGCATGCTCGTGGGGCGCCTCGGGCAGCGGCTCCAGCGCCGCGACGTACGCGGGCGAGCCCGTCGCGCGGACGAGCGCGGTCCCGAACAGCTCTGGCTCGGCGGCGACCAGCTCAACGGGCACGCCCTCGACCGTTACGCCAAGCGCGCGCCGCTCGCCCCGCTCGATCAGCGCCACGATCTGGGGGAGCTCGGCGAAGCGCTCGAGCACGGAGTTGGGGTCCGACGCCGCGCACACCACCGCCAGCCGCTCGCATGAGTCACGCCATCGGCGCACGTCGCCGGCCGCCTCGCCACCGAGGGCCGCCGCGACCCCCCCGACGAGCTCCCAGGCACGGTTGAGCAGGAGTCCCTGCTGCGGCCGCGGCTCGGCCTCGCGGGCGAGCGCCTCGAGCAGCTGCGCCTCGGTCTTCGGCCCGATACCCGGCACGGTCCGTAACCGGCCCGCGGTCGCCGCCTCGCGAAGCTCATCGGCGGTGCGGATGCCGAGGGAGCGCGCGAGGTCGACCGAGCGCTTCGCCCCGAGGCCCAGATAGCGCCCAAGCCCGACGAGGTCAGGCGCCAGCTCGCGCTCGAGCTCCGCCAGCTCGGCGATCTCGCCCGTCTCGACGAGCTCGCGCAGACGTGCCTCGATGCCCGAGCCGATCCCGCGTAGGTCGCGCGCCCGTCCGGACCGCACGAGCTCGTCGACCCGAAGCGCCGCACCGCGGATCGTCTCGGCGGCGCGCCGGTACGCGCGGGCCGTGTAGGGGTTCGCGTCGCCGAGCTCGAGCAGCGAGGCGAACGCGTCAAGGCGATCGGCGATCTGGGGGTTGTCCACGGCCCGTAGTGTCCAGGTCCCGGGCACGGGACGGCGCCGAGGCCGGGCCGCTACGGAGCCGGCTCTTGGTCGAATGCCGCGCCACTCCGCAGGAAGCCTCCGAAGCCGCGGCTCGGCGTGTGCAGGTCGAGGAAGCGGACCGGGCCGTCGCCGGGGGACGCGAGAGCATGCGGCACGCCCGGGGGCACCTGCGCCCATGACCCCGCCTCCGCGCGGAACTCGCGGTCGCCCACGCTGATCGCGAGCTCGCCCGCGAGCACGTAGATCGACTCGACGTGGCGGCGGTGGAGATGGGGCGACACCGGCTGGCCGCCCGGATCGAGCGATGTCTCCGAGATCGCAATCGCCTCCACGTCCGCGAGCAGCCGGAGCCCCGGTCGACCGGCGACCGACTCCTCGCCGCCGATCACCGCATCGGTTTCGGGACGGCCCCCATCGGCGGGCGGTGGGTGCTGGTCGTAGGAGAGCGTGCGTCCGTCTCGCAGAGCGCGCATGAAGTCGGCGAAACCCTTGCCCGGCGCGTGCAGATTGAGGTAGCGGACCTCGGCGTCGCTCCCGTTCCGAAAGCCGTGGACGACGAGCGGCGGCACCCGGACGAGCGTTCCCGCCGGTACGAAAACGGGCCGGTCCGCCAGCCCCAGCCTGACCGTCAGCTCACCCTCGAGCACGTAGAAGAGGTCGGTGTGATGGTGGTGGACGTGGAGGTCCGCGCCCTCGCGGTGCGGCCCGAACCGGGACCAGGTTGCGTGCAGCGCGTCGTGGTCGGACAGGATCTCGACTCGCCTTTCGGGCGAGTCCCCGACGACCTCACCTGCCCGCGGCGCCAGGACGATTGCTGCCTCCTGTCAGAGAGGGTTGACGTCCGCCTTCAACACCGGACACATGAAACCGAAGTCCCGGTGCGGCTGAAGGAAGCGGCGTCGCGCGTGGGGCTGCCGAACCAGCTCCAAGAGGATGTCGAGAACGGGCGGGCGGCTCCGACACCAACCTCGAATGCGCCGATCGGCGGCGCACCAAGAGAAGGGGGAACCCGAATGCAGTTCATGCTGCTTCAGAACTACGCCCCCACCGAGGCCACGTCGGAGCCGATGAGCAGCTGGGCGCCCGAGGACGTGAAGGCCCACAGCGAGTTCCAGTACCGCCTGAACACCGAGCTCACCGAGCGCGGCGAGCTGGTCGAGGCGCAGGCCCTCGCCGGGCCGGAGCTGGCCAAGATCGTCACCCACGACGGCGTCGGCACGCCGATCGTCACGGACGGCCCCTTCCCCGAATCGAAGGAGTTCCTGGCGGGGTACCGGATCGTGGACGTCGAGTCGCCGGAGCGGGCGATCGAGGTCGGCGCCAAGGGATCGGCGGCGCCGGGGCCGGGCGGGGTGCCGATCAGGCAGCCGATCGAGGTGCGCGAGGTCATGGGCGCCCCGAGCTCCGAGGTGTGATGCTCACGACCACAGACGACCGAGGAGCGAAGCCATGACCACTCAGACACGCCTCGTCAGCGGCACGGACTTCATCACTGTGGCGACGAAGGACTACGAGACCGCAGCGAAGTTCTACGGCGATGTGCTGGGCCTCCCGTTCTCGAAGCGCTGGGGACAGCTGCCCGCGGGCGAGTTCGAGACCGGCACGCTGACGATCGCCGTGATGCAGTCGGACGCGTTCGGCCTCGAGTTCCGGGCGAACAACCACCCGATCGCGCTGCACGTCGACGACGTAGCGGCGGCACGCGCGGAGCTCGAGTCGCGCGGCGTCGAGTTCAAGGGAGACATCATCGACTCGGGCGTCTGCCATCAGGCGTTCTTCGAGGATCCCGACGGAAACGTGCTCGGGCTTCACCACCGGTACGCACCCCGCGACGCGAGGCCCGGCGACGCCCCTGCCACGTGACGCGACCCGCGAGCATCGAGGACCTGTTGCGAGAAGCCGCGCCGCAGGCCCTCGGCGCCGTCGTGCGGAGGTTCGGCGACTTCGCCGACTCGGAGGACACCGTGCAGGAGGCGCTGATCGCGACGGCCCAGCAGTGGCCGGCACAGGGAACGCCGGACAACCCCGTGGGCTGGCTGATCCACGTTGCATCGCGGCGGATGACCGACCAGTTGCGCAGCGAGGAGGCCCGGCGGCGGCGCGAGGGCCTCGCGGCGGCGCGCGAGGTTCCGGTTGCGGACCCGGCGCCCGGTCGCGACGACACGCTGGTGCTCATGTTCATGTGCTGTCACCCGGCGCTGACGCCAGCATCGGCCATCGCCCTGACCCTGCGCGCCATCGGCGGCCTCACGACCGCGGAGATCGCGGCTGCGTTCCTGGTCCCGGAGCCGAAAATGGCTCAGCGGATCAGCCGCGCGAAGCAGCGCATGAAGGCCTCGGCAATCCCCTTCCGGCTGCCTACCGGCGCCGAGCGGGCTGAGCGGCTGCGCTCGGTGCTCCACGTCCTCTACCTGATCTTCAACGAGGGGTACGTCACGAGCGGTGGGCGAGAGCTCGCCCGGAACGAGCTCTCCGGTGAGGCGATCGGCTGACTCGGATCGTTCAGCGAGCGGTGCCCGAAGATCCCGAGGTCGCGGGCCTCCTCGCCCTGATGCTGCTGACCGAGGCTCGCCGGCCCGCGCGCACCGACGCCCACGGAGAGCTGATCCCCTCGCCGAGCAGGACCGGACGCTCTGGAGCGGCGATCTCATCGCGGAGGGCGCGGCGATGCTCGCTTACGCGCTCGGGAAGGGAGCGGTGGGCGAGTACATGAATGCCCAGAGCGACCAGCCCTACCAGCACATCGAACGCATCTACTGGGGTTGTCGCGCATGCGGCAGTCCGTGGCGTCCTGGACCACCGCCCTCACTCAGCTCGTCGCTGAGCTTCGAGCCCACATGCCCGTCGAAGAGCGCCTTCCGCCTGCGGACGTGGCGGATCAGGCGGTGAACGTCGCCGTCACGGGCAAGCGCTCACGAGTGAACGTGACGACCGCTCAGGCGAGCGGGCCCGGCACCACCGCGAAAGTAGACTCCGGCGCGCCGATCACCGAGTGCGGCTTCTGGACCTGCTCGCGAAAGATCGGCGCGTTCATCGTCGGCTTGGCTTCTGTTGTGGCTGCGGTGATAGCGATCATCGAGTTCGTCCTGTAGCCCCGGCGGCGGCTTCAATCGCGTCAGATAGTCCCGAGCACGATCAGCGCGAGCACGCCTAGGCCGACCTTCTGCCACTGCCCGCAGCCGTCTGTCTCGAACCACTCGCCTGCGCTGAGCTGCACAGTGGGGTTCGAGACCGAAACGTTGTTGTCGATGATGTCGTTCGGTGTTGGGGCTCAAGCGTGATTCTGCTCTTTCCTACCGGGCACTTGTTAACGGCTCACGCTGGGGCAGGGTGGCCAGTCGGACTGCCGATCTCGCCCGTAGGATGCAGATCGCCTGGAAAGCTCCCCCTTTCCGTGCCTGGGGCGGGACCGTGGGCGCGGTCGCCGCCCCGTTTGACTTGACGGCGCCACGTCGTGGCCCCTAGACGAAGGGCCTTAGATGAACCGGTGTCCGGCCGAGTGCCGCACGGCGCGTCGTGCGCTCGTAGCTGTCATGGGCGCCACCTGTAGGGACTCCCCCTCCTCGTCCCGGGGAGACGTCTCGGGGACTGCGCCGAGACACCTCCTTTCACGCGGAAGCAGAAGTCCCGGCAGCGTCCCCAGAAACTGCCGAACTACATGGAGGAGGGACCGATCGAGATTCGAGGCCGCCGGGGCGCTCGAGATCAGCCCGCTGGCGGAGGAGCCTCGACCCTCGGCGCCCGCGCCTGGACCTCACCAGTTCGGGCCGAGGCCAGTGTCTGACGCAGCCCGTCGATGGCCTGCTCTGCCCAGCGCTTCATGAACCAGCGCCCGACTGACTTGTCGAACAGCCGGTACCGGAG
>JBKPFJ010000027.1:0-25025 GCA_046728795.1 Actinomycetota bacterium
GCTACGCCCCCCGCCGGTCAGTGGAGTGCGGCCCGCACCCGGTGGCACAGGCGCGTCCGGCAAAGCGCCACGGCCCGCGGGCGAGTCGGACGGCGGTTCCGCTCCGCCTGCGCGTGCCGCCCAGCAGCCCGGCGGGGGCCCGCGGCCCGACCGGGGCGGCGTCAGCCGGCTGCTGCTGGTACTGATCGGCGGGTCGGCGGCGATAGCCCTCACGCTGCTCTCGATCAAGCGAAGCGCCCGCCCCCGGGACGAGACCCCGGCGGGCAGCAACGGGCACGCCTCGGCTCCCGTCATCGGGGGCTCGCAGCGCGTCGTCGGCTACGCGAGCGGCCTTGATCCAGGGGACCTCGACCGCCAGGCCGACGCCATCGAGCGAGCGTGTCGCGAGCGCGGATGGACGCTGGCGCGCGTCGTCCGGGACGAGGGGTCGGGCGAGCCGAAGGCGCTCAACCGGCCCGGACTCGCCCACGCTCTCACGCAGCTTCGAGAGAGGGCCGCGGCCCGCCTCGTGGTAGACAGGCTCGCCGAGGTGGGGCACTCGACGGGGGAGCTGAAGGTGCTGCTCCAGTGGTGTGCGAGCCATGACGTGGACCTGGTCGCGCTCGACGTGGGGCTGGACACCAGCACGCACGAGGGGCGGCTGGCCGCGGGCTGCCTGCTCGCGGTCTGCAACGGGCGGCCGGCGACGCCAAGCTCGGCCTCGACGCGCTCGACGCCCGGGGGGCAAACGGGTAACGGGGCCCAGGACGGGACGGTGGAGCGCTGATGCCACCGGCGCTGGAGCTCGCAGCCACCGCACCCCCCACGACAGTCGACGGGCTGGCGGCCGACGTCTTCGACCTGTTCCCGTACGCACTCCTCGTCTGCGATCGCCGCGGACGGGTGCTGGCTGCCAATGCCCGGGTGCGAGAGATCGCCGGTTGCGGCGGGCCGGTGGAGACGCTGACGGCGAGCTGCTGCAGCCTCCTCGGCTGCGGCCGCTCGGGCGGGCCGCTCGAGCGGGCCTGCCTGACCGCCCTCGCGCTCGCCGCCGGCGAGCCCCTACCCGAGCTGCGGCTGCCGATGCCGGCCGGGCGCCCGGGATCGCTCTGGGTCACCGCCGCGCCGCTCTACGAGGACGGCTCCCGCGTCGTTGTGCAGCTCCGCCCCGCTCAGCGAGCCCGCGTCGACGGAGAGCGGCTCCGTATCTTCAGCCTCGGCCGATTTCGGGTCGAGGGACCGGACGGGCCGCTGCCCGGAGACTGGCTCGATCAGCGCCCGGGACAGCTCCTGCGGCTGCTCGTCTGCGAACGGCGCAGGGTCGCGCCCACCGACGTCATCGCGGAAGCCATCTGGCCGCATGCGGGGCCCGCCGCGCCCAACAGCGTCAGGCACTTCGTCCACGAGCTGCGCCGCCGGCTCCACCCAGGGCGCGCGAAGTACAGCGACTCCTACGTGGTCTGCCGCCGCGGCGGCTACGCGCTGCACACGGAGCGCGTCTGGATCGACGCCGACGACTTCGAGGAGGCGGCGGGCGACGGGCTGGCCGCGCTCTCCCGCGGAGATCGTGCCCTGGCGTGCGAGCGCCTCGAGCGCGCCATGGAGCTCTATGAGGGGGACTTCCTGCCCGACGAGCCCTACGCGATGTGGGCGCTGTCCGAGCGGGAGCGCCTGCGCGCGATCGCCTGCGACGCGCTTCGCGCGCTGGCCGAGCTTCATGGCGATCGCGCCGGCGCGGCCACGGACCACCTCGAGCGGCTGGCAGAGATGGAGCCGTTCGACAACGACGTCCACCGGCGGCTGATCGCGGCATGGCTGCGCATGGGCCGCAAGAGCCGGGCTGCGCGGCACTACCACTCGTTCTGCGCGCGGCTGCTGCGTGAGTTCGGCGAACGCCCCGACTTCGAGCTCTCCGACGTCAGGCGAGCGCGGAGTCGTGCGCCCGAGGCCGTGGGCGTGCCGTCCCAGGAGCGGATGAGCGCCGGGGCGGGACAGCCGGAGGGATTCCAGCTCCAGCCGAGATAGGAGACGCCGGCCGCGTCGGCCCAGTCCGTGAAGCGGTCGATGAACGGACTCGCGCATTCCCTCTGCCCGAGCTCCGTGGCGACCACCGGCACACCGGACGCGACTCGCTCGAGCACGCTCGTCCAGCAGCGCAGCGACGTGCAATGGCTGAAGTCGAAGGCGTGCAGGCCGGCGGCCAGCTGCCCCGCCGGATCGCGGGGCCGGTACTCGAGCCATGACGAGAGGTCGGTCCCCCAGCGGATGCCGGTGGCGATGACCGGTTGGCGCGCGCCGCTGGAGCGCACCGCGTCGAGCAGTGTCTGCATGCCCGCGCTGCGCCACCCCTCGGGCTGCAGGCAGCCGTCGCGCCAGCAGCGCCAGCCGATCTCGTAGGGCTCGTTGAAGAGGTCGAACACGATCGCGGGGTCGTGCCTGAAAGCCCGCGCCACCGACGACCAAAAGGCCGGCGCGTGATCGAGGTCCGCCATCGGCCGCGGCCCGCTCGCCCACACCCCCGCCGGCGCGCTCCAGTGCAGGTCTAGCACCACGTAGAGGCCTGCCTCGTGCAGGCGAGCGACGTAGCGCCTGATGGCCGCGCGGTAGCGCCCGGCCCCATACCGTGCGGGGGCGCCGTTGATGCCCAGCCAGCAGTGCTCGTTGAGCGGAAGGCGCACGGCGTTGATCCCCCAGTCCGCCATGGCCCGGATTGCCCGCCTGCCCGTCGGCCCCGCGAAGAACCCGTGGCCGCCGACGCAGGCGTACTCGCCACCCGAGCGATTGACGCCGAGCAGGCGGACCGGCTCGCCCGAGCCGTCCACCAGCCGGTTGCCGTCGACGCGCACGGTCAGGGCCGGGTCGGCGCAACCGGCGCCGGCCACTGGGACGCCGAGCGCGAGCACCGCGAGCCGGGCCCGGAGCGCTCCGCGAGCGGCCACGGCCCTACCCCGCCGGCCGGCGGGCGGAGATCGCGCGGATCTCGATCCGTCCCGGTCCGCGGCCGAATTGGACCACCTCGCGGGAGTGCTCGAGCGCCCTGGCCGTCGTCGGCGTACGGTCGGTCGTGGCGCGTACCGCCTGGGTCGAGACGATGTAGTCGAAGTCCCGCCATCCCCCCGGGAAGCGCCGCTTGACGGCCGGGTCGTAATCGAGCGGCCAGTACGCGACGACCGTGCGCGAGAAGAAGCCGCCGCGCACGGGACGGTGATCGAACCCGTGCTCGACGAGGTAGATCCAGAACTCGTCGTGTACGATCAGCCGCTCCTCCCGGCCGACGTGGTCAACGAGCCAGCGCTTGGCCGCGCGCTCAGGTCCGTCGACCTTCACCGTCGTCGCGAGGCTGGCGCCCTCCGTCCAGCGGGGGGCGACCGTCAGCGCAACGAGAACCGCCAGCGCGCTGATCGCGATCCTCGACGCCCAGGCGGAGACCGAGGACACCGTGGCCTCCGCCGCGCGCCACAGGGCCTCGCTCGCCCCCGCCACGATCAGCGCCGCGAAGGGCAGGAGCCCGATCGCGTACATGTTCGGCAGGTAGCCGGGACGCAAGACCATCACGACCTGAATCACGAACGCCAGCGCGACCGCGCGCGTGGTGCGCCGCACGAGCGCGAGCGGGGCGAGAGCGAGCCCGCCCGCCAGCAGCCACGGGTCGAGCTTTAGCCAGGCCGTCACCGTGGCGTGCGCGATGCTGTGCGGGTCGAACACGCTTCCCGTCGCTTCGCGCCTGAAAAGCTGGACGATCGTCTCGTCCACGAGGCTCACGTGCCCCGGCCCGGGCAGGAGCTCTCCCTTCAAGGTGGCGTAGAGCGGGTAGGAGAGCGCGAGCAGGGTCAGGAACGAGGCGAACAGCGTCAGGCAGTAACGGCGGGTGCGGCGGTCGGCGTTCTGGGACGCGAGCAGGAGCAGTGCCGGCAAGAGGACCAGCGTGGTCTCCTTCGAGAGCACGCTGACCGCGAAGCAAGCGCCGCTTCCGGCGAACGCCCAGAGGCGACGCCGCGGCGTCACGGCGAGCACGAACGCGGCGAGCGCCCAGGCGATCGCCACGTTGTCGAGCAGCACCGCTCGGTGGAAGAACAGAGCCACCGGGGACAGGGCGAACAGGACCACCGCCCCCGCGGCGAAGCCCCGCGACATCTCGAGCCGCCTGGCCAGCGTGAAGACAAGGGCGCAGCTCACGATCGTCACGACCAACATGAGCTCACGCCCGGCGTCGATCGAGAAGCCGCCGTCGCCGAGGAGGCCGCGGGCCCAGGTCCAGAGGGCGATTAGCAGCCAGGTCAGCGGCGGGTGCCCGTAGCTGTAGGTGTAGGTCGCGAGCGCGCCGTGCTGGACCGCCCAGGCGTTCCCGACGTACGTGCCCTCGTCGAACTGCGAGGCGGGCCAGTGCAGCATGTTCGTGCCCTGGACTAGCCCGACGCCGGCCAGAAGCGCGACCAGCAGCACGAGCTCGGCGCGCGCCGGGAGCACCCTTCGGACGAGCGCCCGGAGGTCGCCGAGCCCGCCGGCGCCGACGCCCGCCAGGCCGGCCGGGGGCGGCAGCGCGAGCGTTCCTGAGCCGTTCGTCGAGGGAGCGTCGGGCCGGACGGCGAGCGGCTCGAGAGGGGCCGCCTCCGGCTTCGCCTCGCCGTTCGCGGGAGCAGCGCTCGGGGGCGCATCGGCCCCGTCCGTGCGGTGCTCGAGGGCGCCCGAGGCGGCCGCCGGCTCGCCCCGTTGGCCGGCCGGCTGTGCCAGATGCAGGCCGAGGTGAGTGGTCTTCTCCCAGCCTCGATCGCCGCGCAGCTCGCGCGCGACCGCCCGGACGGCCGCGAACGCCAGCACGGCCTGGTACAGCGGCAGCCCGATCACGAGCCGGGCGTAGTCGCGCGGCGAGGCGCGCTCGCCGTAGACGCGGCAGAAGTCGCCGAGGCCGGCGGTCTCCACCGCGAGCATGGACAGCATCAGGAGCGCGGGCATGAACGAGATGAGCGTGATCGGAACCGGCGCTTTTACGGCTACGGCGGTGATGAGCGCGACGGGGATCATCAGCCAGGCGAGCGCCATCAGGTACGGCATCGTCAGCGTGTAGGCGCCGAGTGCCCGCTGCCGGAGCGGCAGGCCCCGCCAGTAGCCCTTCGACAGGGTCTGGAGGTATCCCTGGTTCCAGCGCGTTCGCTGGCGCGCAAACGCGCCGAGCGTCGGCGGACACTCCTCCCGGGTCACCAGCTCGGGCTCGTAGAAGACGACCGTGCGGGCGCCAAGCGCACTCAGCCGCACGCCCAGCTCGCAGTCCTCCGCCAGGCAGTCGGGGTCCCAGCCGCCCACCGAGCGGAGCAGCTCCGTACGCACGAAGACTGTGTTCCCGCCCAGTGGGATGAAGCCCTGGCGGGCGTGGAAGTGAAGCCGGCTGCGGAACCAGAAGTAGTACTCGAGGACATTGCGGACCGTCAGCCAGCTGGAGCGGAAGTTCATCAGCTGGACGCCCGCCTGCACGACGTCCGAGCGCGTCCGCTGGAAGCACTCGTCGACCCGTCGCAGCAGCGCCGGGTGCACGTCGTCCTCGGCGTCGAAGACGCCGGTGAGCGTCCCGCTGCAATGGGGAAGCGCCGCGTTCAGCGCCTTGGGCTTGCTCCTGGGCCGGCTCTCGTCCAGAACCACCTTCACGAGGTCCGGGTGGAGGCGGGCCAGTCGCTCGGCTACCGCTCGCGTCCCGGGATCGTCGGGCCCGACGACGACCACCAGCTCGAATGCCGGATGGTCGCTCGCGACGAGACGCGACAGCGTCCGCTCGAGCACGGTTTCCTCGTGGCGGGCGGGCACGATCAGCGAGAAGGAGTGGGCACAGACGAGACCCGCCGGCCCGAAGCGGCTCTCCGCGGGCGAGGCCGGCGTGCGCCAAGCACTCACCATCCAGACCAGGGTCGTCAGGGCGACCGCTGCCCAGACGAGGGAGAGGGCGACGTAGAGCAGGTATAGGAACGAGGTGGTGTGTATCGATGCCGTCACCGCCGCCGCGGCGGCGAGCAGCGCGGCGAGGGCCGGAAGCCTTCGCCGAGCCGTGCCCGGTCGCGCCCGGGTACCGTGCGCAGGAGGCGCCTCGTGGGCCATCACTGCGAACAGCTCCGGATCGACGACGACCCTGACGAACTCGGGGTGCCGGTCCGCCAAGCGCCCTGCGGCGGCGCGGCCCCTGGAGTCGTCCTCGGCGACGGCGATCAGCACCTCGGAGGGCCGCTGGGCCCCCCCGGCGAGTCGTTCGATCGTCGCCTCCATCACGGCCTCGTCGGCGTGAGCCGGGACCGTGACCGAGAAGGAGCACCCGCACGCTTGGCTCATCGGTTTGCCCAAGCCGCTTCAGGCGGTGGCGAGAAGGCTGCTCCGAGGCGAGGTGGGCACGGGGATGCGGTCGGCGAGGATGTCCTGGTAGAGGGCCACCGTCTCGCCGTGCGGGGCGAGCCCGAGCTCCCGGCGCATTGCGTCCCGGCAGTAGTGGAACTGGCGCACGGCCCGGTCGCGCGTGCCCGCCGACGCGTACATGACCATCAGGCGCCGGTGGACGTCCTCCCTCGTCGGGTCGTGGCGTACCGCCTCGCGAAGCCGATCCTCGGCCGCGCTGCAGGCGCCGCGCCTCTCCAGAGCGTCCGCCAGCGCGAGCAGCAATCGGACGTGCAGCTCGGCGAGGAAGCCACGCCGCTCCCTGCACCAGTCCTCGTAGCGGTCCTCGGGGAGGAGCTCGCCGCCGTACTCGACGAGCGCCGCCTCGTATACGGGCGGGTCGTCCAGGCGGAGTGCGCGCTGCGCCAGGAGCTCGAAGCGATCGGCGTCGATCGAGACGTGCTGGGTGTCGAGTGCGACCATCGAGTCGCTGAGTCGAACGTAGGCAGAGCCCTCGCGGGGGAGCAGCTCCGGCTCGAGCGCGCGACGGGCCGCATGGAGCGCCTTGCCGAAGCTGTTGCGGGCCGACTCCGCGTCCGCGTCGCGCCAGAGGATCTCGAGGACCTGCTCTCGATGGAGGGCGTGCTGCGGGCAGGTCGCGAGCAGCTTCACCAGCGCCTTCGCGGCACGCCGCTGCCAGCAGACGGGAGGCGCGGCGTCGACTCGCTCGACCCGAAAGCCGCCGAGCAGCCGCACGTGCAACGGCGGTGGCGGGTCCAGCCTCACGGCTCGTCGCTCTCGGTGAGGACTGCGGGCACGCGAAGCGTCCCGAGCACCGTTCGGCGGAGGGCGTCGTCCGACGCGAGCACCAGCGTGGCTGCCTCTCGCCGCGAGTGAACGCCGAGCCTGCGGAACGCGGACGACAGGTGCGCCTTGACGGTGCTCTCGGCGAGGAACAGCCGGCTCGCGATCTGCGCGTTGGTCGACCCGGTTACCGCCAGGCCCAGGACCTGGCGTTCCCGCCCCGAGAGCTCGGGCGGCTGGAGGAGGTGCCGCACGCGTGCGGGGACCGATACCTGTCCCGCCGCGGCCCCCCGCACCACGGCCGCGAGCGTGGCCTCGAGGTCCTGCTCGAACACGAGCCCGCCGGCGCCGCCGGCGAGCAACCGGTCGATGCCGGGGCGCCCGCCCGCCGGCAGGACGACAATCACGATCGCCTGAGGAAGGCGGCGCCGCGCCCAGCGGAGGATGTGGTCGAGCCCGGGCTGATCCGTCGCCCGGCGCACGATCAGGAGCGTCGGCCGGCGATCGAAGTGCTCGATCGCCGAGAGGTCGGGACCGGCGGCCTCCAGCCTCACGACGAGCCCGTCCCGTTCGAGCAGGCCCGTCGCGCGGCGGGCGAGCGTCTCGTCGTCCGAGATCACGGCGAGTCTCACGCTCACCGGCCGCGACGCGGGAAACCCCCAGAGATGGGCTGAACCACGTTCAGTCAGCACCGTGCCCATCGTCCCCACGGTGCGTTAGACGCCCGGTGAGTCGGCTGTTAGCTCGGCGTTAGGCGGACGGGTTTCGGCCGCGATCGCGCGAGTGGAATCGCACTGGAACAACGACCGCACACGATCGCGCCATGCAATGTCCGCAGTGCGGCGCCGACACGCCCGATGAGGACTGGAACTGCGTCTCCTGCCGGATCAACGTCTACTGGGCGAGCCGGCACTACGAGAACCTCGCCGGGATCCGCCGGGACCAGGGGCTACCGGCCGGACCGCCCACACCCGCCTTCCTGATCCGCGCCCATCAGGGCGCGATGGCCGAACGCGCCGAGCGGGGGGGCCGGGTCGAGCACAAGGTTCGCCAGATCGCTCGGCGCCAGATGCGCAGGCAGGCATGACCCGAGGCAGGCATGACCCCGGAGACTGTGGCCCCTGACACCGCCCGGCGCAATGGCCGCCCCGCGGGCGGTCGGTTCCAGCGGGCGGCAGGGGAGCGGCCGTCTCTTCGCTGCAGCGTCGGAATCATGGCCTACAACGAGGAGGCCAACATCGCCGACGCCATCTCCAGCGTCCTCGATCAGGAGCTCGCTGCGAGCCGCCTGACCGAGCTCATCGTGGTGGCGAGCGGCTGCGAGGACCGGACCACGGCGATCGTGGACGACATCGCTCGCCGCGACCGGCGCGTGCGCCTGATCGAGCAGCGGCGTCGCGAGGGCAAGGCGTCCGCGATCAACCTGTTCATCCGCGCGGCCCGCTCCGAGATCCTGCTCCTGGTCGGCGCCGACGTGCTGGTGAGGGACGGCTCCATCGAGTCGATCCTCCGCCACTTCGAGGACCCCGCGACCGGGATGGTGGGCGGGCGGCCGATCCCCGTCAACCACGAGACGAGCTTCCTGGGGCACGCCGTCCACCTGCAGTGGCGCCTGCACGACCGGATTGCGCGCCAGTCGCCGAAGCTCGGCGAGGTCGTTGCCTTCCGCAACGTCGTCCCCAACGTCCCGGTCGATACGGCGGTGGACGAGATGTCGATCCAGGCGGCGGTCAGCAAGCTCGGGTACAGGCTCGTCTATGAGCCGGAGGCCGTGGTCTACAACCGCGGTCCGGCGACGGTGCACGACTTCCTCCGCCAGCGCCGCCGCATCCACGCGGGGCACCTGCGCGTCCGCGACCGGGATGACTATCCGGCGCCGACAATGCGTGCCGGGCGGGTTCTCGCGGCGCTGCCGCGCTCCGGGTCGCTGGGCACGCCGCGCGCCGTCGCATGGAGCATCGGCACCGCGGGGCTCGAGGCCGTCGCCCGGGGCCTCGGCCGCTACGACGTGCTGCGTCGCCGCCCCCAGCACGTGTGGGCCGTTTCCGCCACCACGAAGCGGCACGTCGCCGAGGGCACCAACGGTCAAAGCGAGCAGAACGTGCTCGTCTTCCAGATCGCGAACTTCCACCAGCAGCAGCTCGAGCTCGGCGTCCACGCCACCCGCCGCTTGACGCGGCGGATGACCGACCACGTGAAGCGAGCCCTCGGGGCCGACGGCATCGTCGCGATCGAGCGCAGCGGGACGGTCATCGCCCTGCTGCCAGGGGATCGCGAAGCGGCCGAGCGGTCGGCTCGCGAGCTCGCGCGCCGGATCGAGGCCGCCGGGCTCGCGCGCAACGGCCAGGGACATGCAAGCCCCGTGGTGCTGGCCTGCGGCGTGATGGCCGTCCCGCAGGCAGGACCGCCGGTCCCGGAGGCCCTGCCGCAGTGAGCATGACTCAGGTCCTCCCGCGGATCCCCGCGCTGAAGGCCTCCTACGCGAGCGGCCGGATCCTGACCCTGCCGGTGAACATCACCGTCAGCGTGAGCTATCGCTGCAACTCGAGGTGCAAGACCTGCAACGTCTGGCTGCTCCCGAACGACGACCTCGACCTCGACGAGTGGGACCGGGTCTTCGAGTCGATGGGGAGCGCCCCCTATTGGTTCACCTTCAGCGGCGGCGAGCCCACGTTGCGCAAGGACCTGCCCGACATGGTCGCGAGCGCGTATCGGCGCTGCCGGCCCGGGATCATCAACCTCCCGACGAACGGGATCCAGTGCAAGGTAATCCCCGGTCGCGTCGAGCGCGTGCTGCGGGCGGCGCCGAAGTCGGAGGTGATCATCAACCTCTCCATCGACGGGGTCGGCCTGAAGCACGACGAGATTCGCGGGATCCGGAGGAACTGGGTCCACGCGATGAGCACCTACGCGGCCCTCAGGGAGCTCAAGAGTCGCTACGCAAACCTGACGGTCGGGATCCACACCGTGATCTCGAACTTCAACGTGGACTCCTTCGCCGAGCTCTGCGAGTACGTCCAGCGGGAGCTCAAGCCCGACTCCTACATCACCGAGATCGCCGAAGAGCGTGTGGAGCTGGACACCGTCGGGCTGGGCATCACGCCGACGGCTGAGAAGTACACCGTCGCCATCGACACGCTGCTCGAGAGCATGCGCGATCAGCGGCTCACCGGGGTTGCCGAGGTCACGCAGGCCTTTCGCCGCGAGTACTACGAGATCGTGAAGCGGACGCTGCGCGAGCAGCGGCAGGTCATCCCCTGCATGGCTGGCGTGGCCTCGGCGCAGATCGCGCCCAACGGAGACGTCTGGACGTGTTGCGTGCGGGCGCAGTCGATGGGCAACCTGCGCGAGCACGACTACGACTTCGGCTCGGTCTGGCGAACCGGTAAGGCCGACCAGCTGAGGCGCAGCATCAAGGCTCGCGAGTGCCACTGTCCGCTGGCGAACGCCGCCTACACCAACATGCTGACGCACGCTCCGACCGTTACGAAGGTGGCGGCCGACGTGGCACGCTCCCGCGCGGGCTCCCTCAAGCGGCGAGTCGCCGGGGAATGACGGCACTGGTCACGGGCGCCACGGGATTCCTAGGGGCCGGCCTGGTGACTCGCCTGCTCTCGGACGGCGCCCGGGTGAGGGTGCTGGTGCGCTCGCCGACCAAGGCCAAGCCGTTGAGGGACCGGGGCGCGGAGCTCGTCGTGGGAGACGTGGCAGACGGCGACGCGGTCGCCGCGGCGGTTCGTGGGGTGAGGGTCGTCTACCACCTCGCGGGCCGGCTGCTCGCGCCGGGCGTCCCGGCCGCGGAATACGAGCGGACTCACGTCCTCGGGACGAGGCGGCTCCTCGCCAGCTGCGAGCGGGAGCAGACGCTCGAGCGCTTCGTCCACTGCAGCACCACTGGGGTGCTGGGCGTCACGGGCGAGCGACCGGCCGACGAGACAGCCCCGTTCCGCCCGACCAACGTCTACGAGGCGACGAAGGCCGAGGCGGAGCTGGCGGTGCGCGAGAGCTGGCGAGACGGCTTCCCCGCGGTGATCGCCAGGCCCGGCCTCGTCTACGGGCCGGGCGATCTGCACCTGCTGGCCTTCTTCCGGGCCGTCCTTCGCCGCCGGTTCCGGCGGATCGGCCGCCGGACCGTGTGGCTGCACCCCATCTACATCGACGACCTGACCGAGGCCCTCGTGCGCTGCGGCCGGCGGGGCGAGGCCGTGGCCGAATGCTTCCACCTGGCCGGGCGGGAGCCGGCATCTTTGGAGGAGCTCGCTGGGGCAATCGCCCGCGCGGGGGGCACGCGCCTCCCCCGCGGGCACATCCCGCTCCCGGCCGCCCGGGTCGCGGCGCTGGTGTCCGATCGACTCCCGCCGGATCTGAGGCGAGCCGCTCCGCTCACCAGCGGCCGGCTCGACTTCCTGACCCACAGCCGCATCTACGACGTCACGAAGGCCCGCCGGCTACTCGACTTCGCGGCCACGACGGATCTCTCCACGGGAGCCGCGCGAGCCATGACCTGGTACCGCGAAAGGGGGTACCTCCCGGCCGGCGCCGGGGGCTGATGCGCGTCAGGGACCACATCGCGCTCTCCACGGCGGGCGCGCTGCTGCTGCGCCCCTGGCTCGGCCGCGGCGTCTTGGGGCTCTGGGCCGGAGGCGTGCTGATCGACGCGGACCACTACGCCTGGTTCTGCCTCCGTCGGCGGCGCCTCAACCCCGTGGCGGCCGTGCGCCTCTTCAACGAGGCCCAGGGCCCCAGCGGGCGAGCGACGCGCGCGCTGCACAGTCCCGCGGCGCTGCTCGCCTTCCTGATCGTGGGCCTCCGCAGGCCGCGGCTGCTTCCGGCTGCCCTGGGCATGAGCCTGCATGCCGTGCTGGACGCCTGGCACGAGGCGGGGATGGGCAGGGCACGCGCCGCGGCGCTCGAGCGCGACCGCTTCGCGTGCCGGGCTTGCGGCACGCGAGCGCCCGACCTGGGCACGCATCTCCGGCGGCAGCCGTGGCTGCTGCCCTCGTATGAGGCGCACAACCTTGTCTCCCTGTGCGGTCCGTGCCACGAGGCCGCGCACGCGCGCGAGGGGCGAGCCGGCTCATGGAGCTAGCTTCGGCACGCAGCATCCGTACGCCGCGCGTGCGCGCCGTGGCGCTCCGGACAGCGGTGGGCCTCTGCGTCGGAGCGCTCCTGACCGTGACCTTCCTGCGCCTCGTGGACTTGGGCGCGGTGCTCGCGCACCTCTCCCGCCTCAGCATCGGCTTCGCCCTCCTCTGCGGCGTCGCGTTCCTCGCGGCGTACGTCGTGCGCGCCATGCGCTGGCGCTGCCTGCTGCGCCCTTGCGAGATCAGCATCCGGCGTGCGGCGGCGATCTATCAGGTGGCCACCTTCCTCAACTGGCTGCTGCCGATTCGCGGCGGTGAGCTGGCCAAGAGCCTGCTGCTGCGGAGGACGGACGGTATTCCGGTCAGCCGGTCGCTGGCCACTGTGGGCATGGACAAGGCCATGGACCTCCTGCCGGCGGTCGGGCTTCTCGCGCTGTTGCCTTTCGTGAGCTGGCGCCTGAGCCGTCCGCTGTGGCTCCTGCTGCTCTCGGCCCTGGCGGCCATGACCATCGCGGCGGTTCTCCTGGCGTTCGCCGCATGGCGGCGCGAGCGCGCTCTGGCGGTCCTCAGCCGGCCGCTCACGCGGCTGCTGCCCGGCGCCGCCCGCCGGCGCATCGAGCCCGCCATCCTGCCGTTTCTCGACACGCTGCTTGCGCTCGTCAGGCAACCGCGCCTGATGCTCGTGGCGGCCGGCTACACGGCTGTCGCCGTGGCGCTCGACGCGCTCTTCTGCCTGCTGGCCTTCAAGGCCGTCGGCGTGTCCGTGGCCCTGCCGGTCGTGCTCTACGGATACACCTTCTACAACCTTGCGTTCATCCTGCCGACGCCGCCCGGCCAGATCGGCAGCAACGAGCTCGTGGGCCTGCTGATCTTCTCCGGGCTGTTCGGGTTGGACCGCGCGGGAGTGGGGGCGATGTTCCTGTTCTCGCACCCCTGGACGGCCGTCCTCATGACGACCAGCGGACTGCTCTGCCTGAGCGTCATGGGACTGAGGTTCCGGACGACGCTCCGGTTGGCGGGTGACCAGCCGGAGGCCAAGCGCGCATGACCGTGCTCGTCACCGGCGCGGCCGGGTTCCTCGGCAGCCACTTGATCGACCTCCTCGTCGAGCGCGGCCAGCGGCCCCGGGCGCTGGTCCGACCGGGCGAGAGCGTCCCGGGGCCGCCCGGCGCGCTCACCGGCGTGCACAGCTGCGACGTCGGCGACGGCGCGGCCATCGAGCGGGCGCTCAGCGGCGTCGAGCGCGTGCTCCACTGCGCGGCCCGGACGGGGCCCTGGGGCCCGGACGCCGAATTCTGGCGCACGAACGTGCACGGCCTCGAGACCCTCGTGCGAGCCGCGGTGGCCGCCGGCGTTCGACGCGTCGTGCACGTCAGCTCGATCACCGTTCACGGAAACGACGTCGGCGGCGCCGCCGACGAGAGCGCCCCGCTGCGCGCGGAGCCCAACCCCTACACCCGCTCCAAGGTCGCGGGCGAGCGCTTGCTGGCGCGCATGATCCGGGATGAGGGCGCGCCGGTGACGATCGTGCGTCCCGGGTGGATCTACGGACCGCGCGATGCGGCGAGCTTCGCGCGGCTTGCGCGGATGATCGAAACGCGCCGGATGGTCATGGTCGGCTCCGGCGAGAACCGGCTGCCGCTGATCTTCGCCCGCGACGCGGCCCAGGGCGTCCTGCTCGCCAGCGAGGCCGGGCAGGCGGTGGGCCGCTCGTACCTGCTCGTCAACGACGAGCCCGTGACGCAGCGGGACTTCCTTCGGGCCATCGCTTCGGAGCTCGGGGTGCCGGCGCCCACGAGGCGTATTCCGTACAGGGTCGCCCTGTTGCTGGGCACCGCCGCCGAGGATCTGGGGCGCCTAGCCCACAGCCGGCAGCCGCCGCCGGTCATGCGCTACGGAATGCAGCTGCTGGGCGGCGACAACCGCTTCGACATCGCCCGTGCGCGGTGCGAGCTCGGCTTCACCCCGCTCGTGGGCGTCGCCGAAGGGGTCAGGCGCAGCGTCGAGTGGTATCGCGCCGCGCGCGCGGCGTCCCCGCCGCAGGCGGTGCCCGCATGAGGGAGATCCTCGTCACCGGCGGCAATGGCTTCGTGGGCAGGCACCTGGTCACCGCGTTGCAAGCCGGGGGCGACAGCGTGCGGGTGCTGGCGCTCCCGAGCGAGGACACCGGGTGGCTCGAGCGACGCGGCGTCGCCATTCACCGCGGGGACGTTCGCGAGCCGGCCACGCTCGTCGCCCCCATGGGCGGCGTCGACGGCGTCCTGCACCTCGCGGCGATGATGGACGTCTGGCGGCCGATCGAGGACTACCGCGCCGTCAACGTGACGGGCACCGAGAACGTCTGCCGGGCGGCGCTCGCGGCACGCGTCGGTCGCTTGGTGCATGTGAGCTCGTCGAGCGTCTACGGCATGGGGCTGGGACGCCCCGCAGACGAGCGCTCTCCGCTCGCTCCCTTCCGGGATCCGTATCCGGTCACGAAGGCGCTCGGCGATATGGCAGTGCAGCGGATGGTCCGCTGCGAGCGGCTGCCGGCCGTCATCGTCCGCCCCGACCAGATTTTCGGCCCGGGCGACTGGCTCCACTTCGGGCGCCTGGCGGACAGGCTCCGCGCGGGGAAGGCCGTAATCGTCGGCTCGGGCGACAACGCAATGCCTTTCGTCTACGTCGACGACGCCGTGCAAGGGATGCTGCTGGCCCTCGACCAGGAGCGCGCGCTCGGTCACGTCTACAACGTCACGAACGACCGCCCGCTCACCCAGCGTGACCTCCTGCACGCGATCGCGCGGGAGATCGGCGCGCGCCCCCCGCGACTCCGGGTCCCCTACCGCGCGCTCTACGCCGCGGGCTGTGCAGCCGAACAGTGGGCCCGGCTCACGCCCTCCTGCCGGCGCCCGCCCATCACGCGGCTCGGCGTGGCGTTCTTCGGAACCGACAACCGATACGCGATCGGGAAGGCGCGGCGCGAGCTTGGCTACACACCTCGGGTGGCGCTGCGCGACGGCGTGCGCCTGACCGCCGCGTGGTACGCCCAGCGCGAGGCCCATCGCCCGAACCGCGGGCGCGCTTCCGCCCGCGCCCCGGAGGGGGTGCGGGCGTAGATGCTGATCGAGGCCAAGAACGCCAGCCGAACGCTGCTCGACAAGGTCGCCATCGTGACGGGGGCGAGCTCGGGGATCGGCGCGGCCACGGCCCGCGAGCTGGCGCGGCGGGGTGCGACGGTCGTGCTCGCCGCGCGCCGGGCGGACGCGCTCGAGACGCAGGCAGACGCGGCAAGACGCGCGGGCGGCAAGGCGCTGGCGATTCGCACCGACGTCGCGGACCCAGTCCAGTCGAGTCTGCTCGTGGATCGCACGCTGGCGACGTACGGACGCGTCGATGTGCTCGTGAACAACGCCGGCGTGGGCTGGTTCAGGCCATTGGCGTCGAGCCAGCCGGGCGACGTCGTCGACCTGGTCGAGGTGAACCTGCTCGGCGCGATGCTGCTCACGCGAGCCGTGCTGCCTGGCATGCTGGAACGGCGCCACGGGTCGATCATCTCGGTGTCGTCGCTCTCCGGTCGCGTGGCCATGGAGCCGCTCTACTCGGCGACCAAGTTCGGGCTGCGCGGCTTCTCGCTCGCGTTGCGCCGCCAGATCGCCGGGAGCGGCGTTTCGGTGTCGGTGGTCTCTCCCGGAAAGATCCGGACCGCCATGACGAGCCACGTCAGACAGCGCATGCCGGAGCCGGATCTGGTGGCCAAGACCATTGCCGACCTGGTGACGCACCCGCGCCGCGAGGTCGTCGTCCCGCGCAGGCACTACGCCATCGCCTGGCTCGAACAGCTGCTTCCAAGCCTCGCGGACCTCGCATACCGGCGGCGTCACTGGTCGCCCGTCCGGGAGGAAGAAGGGGCGACGTGGCAGTTCTGATCACCGGCGGCAACGGCCTGCTGGGTCGGCACCTCGTCTCCGCTCTGCAGGAGCGGGGGGACAGCGTGCGCGTGCTGGCGCTTCCCGGCGAGGATGCGTCCTGGCTCGAGGCGCGCGAGGTCGCCGTTCATCGGGGGGACATTCGGCGGCCCGAGACGCTGGCCGAGCCCGCGAGCGGGGTCCAGGCGGTGCTGCACCTCGCCGGGATGATGGGTGTCTGGCGGCCGATCGAGGACTACCACGCCGTCAACGTGACCGGCACCGAGAACGTCTGCCGGGCGGGGCTCGCCGAGGGCGCCCGCGTCGTGCATGTCAGCTCGTGGACGGTGTACGGCATGGCTCTGGCAGAGCCCGCCCGGGAGGACTTTCCGCTGGCGCCGTTCGGGGAGCCCTATGCCGTCACCAAGGCGCTTGGCGATATGGCCGTTCAGCGAATGATCCGTGAGGAGCGGCTGCCGGCCGTGATCGTGCGCCCGGGCACGTTCTTCGGCCCAGGCGACCGGCTGCACTTCGGCAGGCTGGCGGACCGGCTACGCGCCGGCAGGGGGGTGATCGTCGGCTCGGGCGACAACGCCCTGCCGTTCGTCTACGTCAGCGACGTGGTCCAGGGGCTACTGCTCGCCCTCGACCAGGAGCGCGCGCTCGGCGAGGCGTACAACATCACGACCGACCGCCCGCTCACGCAGCGCGAGCTCCTACACGCGATCGCGCGCGAGATCGGCGCGCCTCCGCCGCGCGTGCGCGTCCCCTATCGGCCGCTATATGCGGCGGGCTACGCTGCGGAGCGCCTCGCGCGGCTCAGCCGCTCACAGCGCCAGCCCGTCGTGACCCGGCTCGGCGTGAAGTTGTTCGGCACCGACAATCGCCACGCGATCGGCAAGGCACGGCGCGAGCTCGGCTACACGCCTCGGGTGTCGGTCGACGACGGCGTGCGGCTGGCCGCGGCCTGGTATCGAACGCGGAACGAGCCGGGCGCGTCTACCGCGATCGCATTAACTCGTTGACCATCTCCGTCCAGCACGCCGAGGGCAGTTATGCCCCGCGGTCCGAGCGAAGCTCCCCGCGGACGAGTGGGGGCCCCTGGGTCGTGCTGCCGACGTTCAACGAGGCGGAGAACGTCGAGGGCCTCGTCGCGGCGGTCATGGGCGCGCTCGAGCGAGCGGCACCGCGCGGCTATTGCGTCCTTATCGTGGAGACAACTCCCCCGATGGAACGGGGAAGATCGCGGATCGTCTCGCGGCCGGCATGCCGGTATCGAGGCGCTCCACGGCAGCGAGCGCGAGGGCTTGGGCCCCGCCTACGTGGCCGGCTTCCGCCGCGCACTGGAGGCTGGCGCCGACTATCTCCTGGAGATGGACGCCGACGGCTCGCACGACCCTCGCGACCTGCCCCGCATGCTGGCCCCGGTGCAGAGGGGAAGCGCCGACCTGGCGCTCGGTTCGCGCTAGGTAGCTGGCGGCCAGATCAGCGACTGGCAGCCGCTGCGCCGGGCGACGAGCCGGGGCGGGTGCTGGTATGCGCGCAAGGTGCTCGGGCTCGACGTCCGCGACCTCACGGGGGGTTCAAGTGTTCGCGGCCGAGGTGCTGATGAGAATCGACCTCCGACGCCTGCGCTCAAGCGGCTACGTTCCACGTCGAGCTGACCTACCGGGCGGTTAGCGGGAGGGTTCGGTTGCACGAGGTCCCGACCTTCCGACCGCGAGCATGGCACCTCGAAGATGAGCTGGCGGATAGCTCTCGAGGCTGCTTGGGTGAATCGTGGCGCTCGCTAACAACCTCGGCGCGGCCTCCGATCCGGACTTCCAGCGCGCCAAGCCGTACATCGAGCCCTTCGGCGCGCTCGTGGGCGGCTCGAAGAGGAGCGGCGATCGGCTCGAGTCCCGGCTGAGGATCACGCTCCCCTGAGCAGCCCGCCACGCGGCCAGGCGAGCGCGGACACCGCCCCGACCGCCCGTAAGACCCTGCGCGCCGGACGCCGGAGCGCTGGCTCGGCCGCGCGCACGGCGACGGCCAGCGCGAGCCCGCCGAGCACGTCGACCGCGTAGTGCTCGCCCAGGTAGACGAGCGCCGGAGCCAGCAGCGCCACGTACGCTGCGCCCGCGGCACCCGCGCGCCGGTCGCACCCGGCGAGCGCGATGGCCACCGCCGCGGCACTCGCGGTGTGCGTGGACGGCATCGTGGCCCACGGATTCGCCTGGTCCTCGTCGCGCTCGCTCTGGGTGGGCACCAGCGGCAGCCGCTCCGTCAGGTCGGCCGTCACGCGGTGCACGCCGGGAAGCAGTCCCTGCTTTGCCGACCACCAGGGCGGGGCTGCCGGGCGCGCGCTGTAGACGAGCCAGCCGGCGTCGAAGGTGCCGCACACCAGGGCAGCCGCGCGGGGAAAGCGCTCGGGGTGCCTGGCGAGGGTCCAGAGCATGGCCGCCTGGCGCGCCGGCGTCCAGGCGAGGTACACGGCCCCCAGGGAGAGGTCGGCGGCCGGGGCGAGGCGCGAGCGGCTGCGCCAGGCCTGTAGCCGGACCGTGGGCGGCGGGTCGCCGGCCAGGCGACGCTCGTGGGCGAGCGGCTGCTCCACCCGCAGCCGTCGCCGCAGCCGGTCGGGGTACGCGTAGGTGAGCTCGAACGCGCGCAGATAGCTCCACATCTGCGCCATGAAGACGCCGTAGTGCCGTAGCCGCCCCGGCGGCAGGCCGACGGCGACCGCGGGCGGCCCGGCGACGAGTGCGCCCAGGACAACCGGGCGCGGAAGGCCGCGCCGCTCGCGCAGCCTCGGGAGGGCGAGCGCGGATGCCACTAGAGCCCAGGCGGCGGTGCGCAGGGCGAGCGGCCTAGAGCGGGATATTGCCGTGCTTCCGCTTCGGCCCCTCGACGCGCTTGGTCTGCAGCGTCTCGAGCGCGCGAATCAGTCGGGGGCGCGTCTCGTGGGGGACGATCACGTCGTCGATGTAGCCGCGCTCGGCCGCCGAGTAGGGGTTGGCGAAGCGCGCCTTGTAGTCCTCGATGAGCTTCTCGCGTCTGGTGTCCGGCGTCGGGGAGCTCTGGATGCCGCGGCGGTGGATGATGTTCACCGCGCCCTCGGGACCCATCACCGCCACCTCGGCGGTCGGCCAGGCGAAGTTGAAGTCAGCCAGCATGTGCTTCGAGTTCATGACGTCGTAGGCGCCCCCGTAGGCCTTGCGCGTGACGATCGTCAGCTTCGGGACGGTCGCCTCGGTGAACGCGTAGAGGAGCTTCGCCCCGTGGCGGATGATGCCGTTCCACTCCTGCTCGGTGCCCGGCAGGAAGCCAGGCACGTCGCAGAACGTCACTAGCGGGATGTTGAAGGCGTCGCAGAAGCGCACGAAGCGGGCGCCCTTCTCAGACGACTCGATGTCGAGCACTCCGGCGAGTTGGCTCGGCTGATTCCCCACAACGCCGATCGGGCGACCATTGAGCCGGGCAAAGCCCACGATCAGGTTGCGCGCGAAGTGCTCGTGGACCTCGAAGAACTCGCCGTTGTCCACCGCGAGGTGCACCACGTCGCGCATGTCGTACGGCTTGTTCGGGTTGTCCGGCACGACTCGGTCGAGCTCCTCCTCCTGGCGATCGGGGTCGTCGCCGGTGTCCATGCGCGGCGGAAGCTCGAGGTTGTTCTGAGGCAGGAACGACATGAGGTAGCGGACGTCCTCGAGGCAGCTCTCCTCGTCGTCGCAGGCGAAGTGGGCCACGCCGGACTTCGTGTTGTGCGTCATGGCGCCGCCGAGCGATTCGAAGTCCACCTCCTCGCCGGTCACGGTCTTGATCACGTCGGGGCCCGTGATGAACATGTGCGAGGTCTCCTTGACCATGAAGATGAAGTCGGTCATGGCCGGGGAGTAGACGGCGCCGCCCGCGCAGGGGCCCATGATCATGGAGATCTGGGGGATCACGCCCGAGCACCGCACGTTGCGGACGAAGACGTCGCCGTAGGCGCCGAGCGAGACGACCCCCTCCTGGATGCGCGCGCCGCCCGAGTCGTTGATCCCGATGACCGGGCAGCCGATCCGGGCCGCCAGGTCCATCACCTTGCACATCTTCTCGCCCATCACCTCGCCGAGGGAGCCGCCGAAGACCGTGAAGTCCTGGGAGAAGACGCACACCGGCCGGCCGTCGATCTTGCCGTGCCCCGTGACCACGGCGTCGCCGTAGGGGCGATTCCTGAGCATGTCGAAGTCGAAGGTGCGGTGGCGCACGAACGTGTCGAGCTCCTCGAATGAGCCCGGGTCGAGCAGCTTGTCGATCCGCTCGCGCGCGGTGAGCTTCCCTCGCTCGTGCTGCTTCTCGACCGCCTTCTCGGACGCCGAGTGGATGGCGGCCTCGCGCAGCTCCGTGAGCTGGGCGAGCTTCTCCTCGTAGGTCTCTGGCGACTTCTGCCTCATGGGCCGCCCGATCGTAGCGGCCGCCCCAGCTCAGCCGCGTCCACTCGTGCGTCAGGCGCGCGAAAAGGGCCGGTGGTGCGCCGCCCCGAGGTTGTCGAGGACGCCCTCGAGCACGTCGCGGGGAGCCTCGTCGCTGGGCCCTGCGCCGTCGCCGACGCCGACCGGCTCGGGCTCGCGCGGCGGCTCGGGCTCCGCCGGGGGCCCGGGCTCCAGCTCGGGCTCGGGCTCGGGCCCCGGCTCGGGCTCCACCGCAGCGGGGGTCTCGTCGGCCACCCCCGCGCGCCAGCGCGCCACGAGCCGCGCGAAGAAGCGCCGCTTCGCCGGGGCGGGCTCGGGCTCCACGGCCCGAGCGTCGCCCGGGGCACTCTCGGTCACTTCGAGCGCCGAGGTCGGCGGCTCAGTGGGCTCCGCCGGCTCCTCGGGCTCGGCCTCGACCGGCTCCTCGGGCTCGGGCGCCTCGGCTTCGACCTCCGGGACCGTGGCCGTCAGCGTCACCTTCGTGCCCCAGCCCGAGGCCTCGATGGCGGCGGTGCCGCTCGCGCACTCGCCCTCCCAGGCGACCTCGCTCTCCGGCTCGAGCCTGGTAATGCGGATCTCGCCGAAGGCATCGAGGTGCTTCGCCAGCCGATCGAGCTCGCTCAGCTCGCTCCACAGCTCGGGGGGCGACTTGACGAGGGTGCGCTGGGCGGTGAAATCCGGCATGGCCCCCCGTTTCGTCGCCTCCCCGGCCGACTCCTTCCGGCCGTGACGGCCCTTGCAGCGCCCCTCAGTAGTGATACATGGGGAGCCGCCCACCCGCTTCCTCGCGCACGAATGCGAACAGCTCCCCGGCCTTGCGGGCGTGCGCCCCGGCGACACTGCGACGCTCGCCGGGATCGGCGCGCAGGTCGTAGAGGCTGAAGCCGGAGGGGTGGTTCTCGGCGAACATCGACCAGTCGTCGCTCCTCGCGTAGAAGCTGTTCGAGTACCCACCGAAGGAGAGACGCCGCCGCGGCGGGGTGCCGCGGCCGAGCAGCGGGGAGAGGTCGACGCCCTCCATCGCGTGCGGCCGCTCGACGTCCGTCATCGAGAGCAGGGTGGGGCCCACGTCGTGGGTCGAGGCGCGATAGGCGCTGCGCCTGCCTCGCGCGCGACGTTCGTGGTCCACCAGGATCAGCGGCACGTGGATCAGCTCCGGATGAAGCACGTCGTGGATCTTTCCCGTGAGCCCGTGCTCGCCGAGGTAGAAGCCGTGGTCCGAGACCAGGAGCACGATCGTCTCGCGTTCGAGGCGCAGGTCGTGCAGCCTGTCGAGGAAGACGCCCAGCCAGCGATCCGTGAGGGTGACCTCGGCCGCGTACAGGGCCCGCATGCGCGACAGCATCAGCTCGCGCTCGGCCTCCGGCAGGTAGCTATCGACCGGTAGGTTGAGCTGTCGCGCCGGCTCGACCCCGTGGTAGTCCGGGTCACCGTACATGTCGACGTAGCGGCGCGGCGGGGTCCACGGCTCGTGGGGCTCGAACGTGTCCACAACGAGCGCGAACGGCCGCCGCTTGGCGCCCCGCTCGAGCAGGCGCGCACCGTCGCGAAAGACCCTCGCCGAGAACGAGTGCGTCTCGTCGCGCCAGTAGTCGCCGCCGTTCGCGAGGTAGTGCCGCACGCGGCTCGTCATCGCGGGATCGCTCGCGAGGAAGTCGGGCAGCCAGTGCCGCAGCACGTGCTCCGGGACCCCGGTCGCGCGCCCGCCCACCTGCCCGCCACGGCGGCGGAAGAGGTCGAAGCTCCGGCGCAGCGTCTCGTACGGTGGCGTGAAGCCGAGGAACGGGTTGTCCGTCACGTAGGCGGTCCAGTAGCCGGCTCGCCGCAGCACGCTCGTGAACGCGTTGTGCACGTTCTCGATTGGCGACCAGCCCGGGAACGCCGGGAGCCCGGTGTAGCCCTCGTGCCAGCCGCGGAAGGGGAAGACACGGCGCCCGCTCAGTATCGAGTTGCGCGCCGGCACGGTCGGCATCGCGGTGGGGAACACCTCGGTGAAGCTGAGCCCCTGGCGGGCGAGGGCGTCGATGTTCGGCGTGTGGGCCCGGTCGCCGAAGGCGTGGTCGGTGCGCAGGGTGTCTATGACGATCAGGACGACGTTCGGCCGGTCGGCGCGGGCGCGCCGCGTCGGCCCGCCGCCACAGCCGGCGCCGATCCAGGCCGCCGCGGCGGCCGAAGCTCCCAGCTCGAGGAACCTGCGCCGGGTTGTTGGGATCGGAGTCAGGCTTCCGAGTATTCCCCGAACTCGTCACGCATCACGCCGCACACCTCGCCGATGCTCGCGTGGTGCTTGAGCGCGGCGCGGAGCGGCTCGAGCAGGTTCCCCCCGCCCCGGCAAACCGCGCGCAGCTCGTCGAGCCGCCGACGAAGGGCCTCCTCGTCACGCTCGGCCTTGAACGCCCGGAGCCGCTCGACCTGCTGGCGCTCCGCCTCGGGGTCTACGCGCAGGATCTCGACCTCGTCGATGTCCTCGGTCACGTACTCGTTGACGCCCACGACGATGTCCTGCTTCTGCTTGTAGCGCTCCTCGTAGCCCCAGGCCGATTCCTCCACCTCGGCGCGGATGAACGGGATGCACTGCACCGAGCCGCCCAGCTCGTCGACCTTGTCGATCAGACCCTGCGCCGACGCCTCGATCTGGTCGGTGAGCGACTCGACGAAGTACGAGCCCGCGAACGGGTCCACGGTGTCCGCGGCGCCCGACTCGTGGGCGAGGATCTGCTGGGTGCGGAGCGCGATCCGGGCAGCGGTCTCGCTCGGCAGCGCAAGCGCCTCGTCGAAGCCGTTCGTGTGGAGCGACTGGGTGCCCCCGCAGACCGCCGCAAACCCCTGGAGCGCTACGCGCACGATGTTGTTGTGCGGCTGCTGCGCCGCCAGGGTCACACCGCCGGTCTGGGTGTGGAAGCGGATCCGCAGGGAGAGCGGGTCCTCGGCGCCGAAGCGCTCGCGCATGATCCGGGCCCACATCCGCCGCGCGGCGCGGAACTTCGCCACCTCCTGGAAGACGTTGTTGTGGCCGTTGAAGAAGAAGGCCAGCCGGGGGGCGAAGTCGTCCACGGACAGCCCGGCGTCGATGGCCGCCTGCACGTAGGCGACCGCGTTGGCGAGCGTGAAGCCCACCTCCTGCACCGCCGAGCATCCCTTCTCGCGCATGTGGTAGCCGGAGATCGAGATGGTGTTCCACTTCGGGACGCGCTCGCGGCAGTACGCGAAGAGATCGGTTGTCAGGCGCATGGCCGGCTCGGGCGGGTAGATGAAGTTCCCGCGCGCGATGTACTCCTTGAGGATGTCGTTCTGCGTCGTGCCGCGGAGCTGCTCGCTCGGCACGCCCTGCTCCTCGCCGACGAGCTCGTAGAGCAGTAGCAGCACCGCGGCGGGCGCGTTGATGGTCATCGAGGTGGACACCTCGCCCAGTGGGATGCCGTCGAACACACGCCGCATGTCGTCGATCGTGTCGATCGCCACGCCGGTCCGGCCCACCTCGCCCATGCAGAGCGGGTCGTCGGAGTCGCGGCCGAGCTGGGTCGGGAGGTCGAAGGCCATCGACAGGCCGGTCGACCCGTGCTCGATCAGGTAGTGGAAGCGCTCGTTCGTCTCCTTGGCGCTCGCGTAGCCCGCGTACTGGCGCATCGTCCACTTGCGCTTGCGGTACATCTCCGGGTGGATTCCCCGCGTGAAGGGGTACTCGCCGGGCTCGCCGAGGCGCTCCTCGAGCGCCTCCGCCACGTCCGCGTCGGTGTAGACGCGCTCGATCTCGATCCCCGAGTCGGTGAAGCGGCGGGGGTCGTCCGGGCCGACTATCGGGGCGATGCTCGGCCTGTGTTCGGGCTTTGTCGCCATGACGGGCAAGGATACGGGCGTAGGCTCTGGGCATGGAGGTCACGGTCCGCCTGTTCGCCATGCTGCGTGAGCGCGCCGGGGCGGGCGAGCTGACGCTGGAGCTGCCCGAGGGAGCGCGGGTGGAGGACGTGCTCGAGCGGCTCGGCGAGATGGCCGAGGGGCTGCCGCTGGTGATGGCCGTGAACCGCGAGTACGCGCCGGCCGACCGGGTGCTCGACCCGGGCGACGAGCTGGCGCTGATCCCGCCGGTGAGTGGGGGCGCGACGCGGTCCGCGTCCTGGGTGCGGGTCACCGAGGAGCGGCTCTCGCTCGACGCGCTGGCCGAGCGGGTGCGCGACCCGGGCGCGGGCGCGCTCGTTACCTTCCAAGGAGTCACCCGCCGGGTGGAGAAGCTCCACTACGAGGCCTATGTCGAGATGGCGGAGGAGCGCGTGGCGGAGATCGCGCAGGCGGCGCTTGATCGGCACGCGCTCTGCGCGGCGGCGGTCGAGCACCGGGTGGGCGAGGTCCCCCTCACCGAGCCGAGCGTGATCGTCGCCGTCTCGGCCCCGCACCGCGGCGAGGCGGACGCTGCCGCGCGCGAGCTCATCGACCGCGAGAAGGCTGAGGCCCCGATCTGGAAGCAGGAGGTCGAGGGTGGCGAGGAGCGC
>JBKPFJ010000079.1:0-9780 GCA_046728795.1 Actinomycetota bacterium
GGAGATAGAGCGCAAGCTGAGCGTCTACGACAAGGGCTTCGACGAGGACTTCTCCTCCTACGGCGAGTACATAGCGCGCTCCGGAGACGTGTGGAGCCCGCACGTGTCGAACGAGGAGCCGCTCCGGATCGAGTGCCGCCACTTCCTCGAGCGCGTACTCGACGGGTTGGCGCCGCGCTCTGGCGCGGAGTCCGGGCTGCGCGTGGTGCGGGTGCTCGAAGCGCTCCAGCAGTCGCTCGAGGAGAGCTCGCGTGCTGCGTCCGTCTGAGCGTGCCCCCGGTCTGCTGCTCGGCGAGGGCGTCGAGCTGCCCGACTCGGTCGAGATCGGCGGCCACGTGGTGCTGCACGCCGGGACGCGGGTGGGCGAGCGGGCTCACCTGCAGGACGGCTGCGTGATCGGCAAGCCGCTGGCGCTCGGCCCGCAGTCGGTGGCCGCACGGGAGACGCCGCCCCCGGCGACGATCGGCGAGCGCGCCTCGGTGTGCGCCGGCGCGGTCGTGCTCGCGGGAGCGAGCATCGGGGCGGGGGCGGTGATCGGCGACCAGGCCCAGGTGCGGGAGCGGGCCGTTATCGGCGAGGGATCGGTGGTGGGGCGCGGGTCCGCCGTCGACAACGACGTGACGGTCGGCGCCCGGGTGCGGATCCAGACCGGCTGCTACCTCACCGGCTACTCGACCGTGGAGGACGACGTGTTCGTCGGTCCGGGGGTCTTCACGACCAACGACGACGCCATGGGCAGGCACGAGCCGGGCGCCCCGCTCCGCGGGGCGGTGCTGCGCCGCGGCTGCAGGGTGGGCGGGGGCGCGGTACTCGTGCCCGGGGTGGAGGTCGGCGAGGACGCCTTCGTCGCCGCCGGCGCAGTGGTGACGAAGGACGTGCCACCGAGGGCGGTCGTGATGGGGGTCCCGGCCCGGGCCGTGCGAGACGTTCCGGCCGAGGACGTGTTGGAGCGATGGACATGATCCGGCGGCGCGGACTCGAGACGGACCGGCGCACGCTCGCCCTCGGCGTCGTCGCGGTCGGCGCCACGATCGCGGTGATGGCGGCCGAGATCGGTCGCGTCTGGCGCCGGGGCTCGGCGCCGATGCCGCCCGACGCGGAGCACCTCCTCGGCGCCACACAGGTGGCGGTGAGCGAGACCGCATCGGTGGCGCGCGCCGGCTACCACCAGGTCTCACGGCGGGAGAACGCGCTGTTCAATCTGCTCGCGTCGTTCTCGGCCTCCTTCACCGCGGCGCGCTGGATCACCTACCTGCTCCGCCGGCGACGTTCCGTGGGGCCCTTCCGAAGCGTGCGCGTCGGGCGCCGCCACATCCACCACTTCGTGCCGGGTATCGTCATCGCGTTCTCCTCGGGGACGGTGGCGATCCTCACCCGCGACGAGAACCTCGAGGCGAAGCTGGCCGTACCGTTCGGGCTCGGCATGGGGCTGACGCTCGACGAGTCCGCCCTCCTGCTCGAGCTCGACGACGTCTACTGGACCCGCGAAGGCATCATCTCCGTGCAGATCACACTCGCCGTGATGGCCACGCTCTCCTCGCTCGCCCTCGGCCTTCGCTTCCTGCGCCGGGGCGAGCAGGTGGTGCTCGAACACCAGACCGGCCCGGGTCCCGTCGCCGACCCCCGGCCCCCCGCGCACCCCGGGCGCGGGTAGATTGCGGGCGATGGAGACCGGACCCCCGCCACCCGAGCGCCCTGCCGGCGAGCCCGGAGGCGACCAGCCCCGTGAGGGCTGGCTTCCGCCCGAGCCTCCGCCGGGGGCACCGCCGCCTCCCGAGGCGCCGCCACCGCGACCCGGGCCCGAGGGCCCCCCTGAGCCGGCCGGGGCCCCGCCATACACCGGCCCCGTCCCGCCGGGCGGGTGGACCCAGCCCCCGCCTCGGCCACCCGCGGCGTTCGCGGGCGCACAGCTCGCAAGCTGGGGAAGCCGCGCCGGGGCGCAGCTCCTGGATGTGCTCGTGGTCATCGGGCTCAGCATCGCCCTGCTGGCGCCGGGCGGGATCATTCTCGGCGTTGGCCCCACCGCACTCGGCATCGTGCTGCTCTCGGTCGGCGGCCTCGGCTACGTGATCGTGCTCATCTTGTACGGGGCCTTCTTCATGCGGAGAGAAGGCATCAGGAATGGCCAGACCCTCGGCAAGCAGTGGGTGGGCATCCGGGCCGTGCGCGACAGCGGGGAGCCATTCAATTTGGGATCCGGCCTCGTGCGCGAGTTCGTCGTGAAGAACCTGCTGTTCGGCTGGGTGGGGGGTTTCTTCCTCTACATCCCCACGCTGCTCGACTACCTATGGCCGCTGTGGGACGACCAGAACCGCGCCCTGCACGACATGGTCGTTTCCAGCCACGTGGTGCGGGCCTAGGCGGCCGCGGGGCGCAGCCGCTCGCCGGCACCGGTCCAGATCACGGCGTCCCGGCCCGGCCCGACCCCGACCATCACGATCGGGAGCTCGAGGAAGTCGCTCACGAAGTCGAGGTAGGCCTGGGCGCCCTTGGGCAGGTCGGCGATCGAGCGGGCGCCGGAGACGTCCTCGTGCCAGCCGGGGAGTTCCACGAGCTCGCCGCGCGCCTTGTGCAGGACGGACTGGTGGTAGGGAAACTCGTCGAAGGTGGCGCCCTCGGCACCGAGGTAGCCCGTGGCCACGTACAGGGGATCGATGCCCGTGAGCACGTCCAGCTTCGTGATCGCCAGTCCGGTCAGCCCGTTCACGCGACTGGCGTAGCGGAGCGCGACGAGGTCCAGCCAGCCGGTGCGCCGGGGCCGGCCCGTGGTCGTGCCGAACTCGCCGCCCGCGCTGCGGATCTGCTCGCCGAGCGCGTCGTCCAGCTCCGTCGGGAAGGGGCCCGCCCCGACGCGCGTGCTGTAGGCCTTCGCCACGCCCCACACCTCGTCGATCGCCTTGGGCCCGACCCCTGCGCCGACGCAGGCCGCGCCGGCCACCGGGTTCGAGGAGGTGACGAACGGATAGGTGCCGTGGTCGATGTCGAGCATCGTGCCCTGGGCGCCCTCGAAGACCACTAGGCCGCGCTCGTCGAGCACCCGCCAGACGAGCGGCGCGGTGTCCGCGATGTACGGCTCGAGCCGGTGACCGAAACGGCGGTACTCCTCGGTCATCGTGTGCAGGTCGAGCGATGGGTCCTTGGCGAAGGGGCGCAGGGTGAGCCGCTTGGGCTCCAACGCCGCGTAGATCTTCTGCTTGAGGATCTTCTCGTCGAGCAGGTCCTGCATCCGGATGCCGAGGCGCGCCGCCTTGTCCGCGTAGCAGGGGCCGATGCCACGCCTCGTGGTACCGATCTGGAGCTTGCCGAGCTTCGCCTCTCCCGCGTGGTCGAGCAGCAGGTGGTACGGCATGATCAGGTGCGCGTTGGCGGAGATGCGAAGGCCGCTGATGTCAACGCCGCGCCGCCTGAGGCCCTCGATCTCCTCGGTGAGCACCCGCGGGTCGACCACCACGCCGTTGCCCACGGCGCAGGTCTTGCCCGGGTAGAGGATCCCGGACGGGATGAGGTGGAGCTTGAACACCTCGTCGCCGCGCACGATCGTGTGCCCGGCGTTGTTCCCGCCCTGAAAGCGGATCACGAGATCGGCCCGCTCGGCGAGCAGGTCGGTGACCTTTCCCTTTCCCTCGTCGCCCCATTGGGCGCCCACCACTGCGATTCCCGGCATGACGCTCCGAGTGTACGAGGGGCGGCCGGCCTAGCCGCGACTCGCGCTGATCCGAAGGTCCGGGCCCATGATCGGGCAGGGGTCGCCGCAGATCTCCACCAGCCGCGAGACCGTGCGTGCGCCGAGTTGGTCGCGGAGCGCGTCGTAGGTCAGGTTGGTGGTGACCACGATCGCTCGCTGGTCCTGCCAGCGCTCGTTGACGATCGAGTAGAGCTGCTCGAGGACCCACTCGGTCGTGCGCTCGGTGCCGAGGTCGTCGAGCTGCAGGAGGTCGACCATCGAGAGGCGCCGGAACAGCTGCAGATAGGAGGCGTCGGCATCGCGGTCGTACGTCTGCTTGATTTCCGCCAGCAGCCGGGTGAGGGGGTAGATGGCGACGCTTCGGCCGGCGCGCTCGGCGGCCATCGAGACGAGCATCGCGAGCGAGGTCTTTCCGGTGCCGACGTCGCCGTAGAACCAAAGCCCGCGTCCGGCGTCGAGGTTCTTCTCGATCTCGTGCACGTACTGGCGCACGTGGCGCACGACCATCGGGTCGAGGTCGCAGATCGGCTTGCGCTCGAAGGACACGCCGCGGAACCGCTTCGGGATGCCCGTGCCCATTCGCCTCGTGGCAGCCGAGCGCTTCCGCCGCTCGAGGCAGGCACAGGCACGAGCTCGGCCGTCCGTCTCCTCGATCCACCCGCTGCCGTCGCAGGTCCCGAAGGGGCACCCGGACGTCTCGAGCACTCGGCCGCCGCCGGGCACCGGGCGCAGCGCGCTCATGGTCCCTCGGCCGCCGCGGTCTCGGCGCCGCCGACAGGCTCGCGGTAGAGCCCCGTGAACCGCGGATAGCGGGGCTGGAAGGCGAGCGAGATCCTGCCGACTGGGCCGTTGCGGTGCTTCGAGATGATGAGGTCCGCCTCGCCGGGGCGCTCCGTGTCCTCGTTGTAGTACTCGTCGCGGTAGACGAACATGACGAGGTCGCTGTCCTGCTCGACGTTGCCCGACTCGCGCAGGTCCGAGAGCACCGGAATCGGCGGGTGGCGCGACTCGACCGCCCGCGAGAGCTGCGAGATGGCGATCACCGGGACGTCGAGCTCGCGCGCCAGGATCTTGAGGCCCCGCGACATCTTCCCGACCTGCTCCACGCGGCTGTCGGAGGGGTCGTCCGGCCGCAGCAGCTGCAGGTAGTCGACGATCAGCAGGCCGAGCCGGCCCCTGCTGTGGAGGCGCCGGGCCTTCGCCCGGATCTCGAGGATCCCGATGTCACTCGAGTCGTCGATGAAGATCGGCGCGCGGGCAAGCTTCTCGGCCCCCTTCACGACCTTCGGCCACGCCGACTTGACCTGGCCCTTCCGGAGGTCGTCGCTCGAGACCTTCGCTTGGGAGGCCAGGAACCGATGTGCCAGCTCGCTCTCCGACATCTCCAGTGAGAAGAGCGCAACCGGGACCCCGTGATCGACGCCCGCGTTCTCCGCGATGTTCGTCGCGAGGCTGGACTTCCCCATGGCTGGCCTGGCCGCGAGCACGATCAGGTTCCCCGGCTGGAAGCCCCCGGTCAGGCCGTCGAGGTCGTCGAACCCCGAGCGGACACCCGTGAGAGCGACCCCCTTCTCCGACAGCTCGTGGAGCTTGTCGAGCTCGTCGTGGAGCACGTCCTCGATCGACCTGACTTCGCGCGCCCCGTCCTCCTGACCGAGCCGCAGCAGCCTCGCCTCGGCGCTGGACAGGAGCTCGCGCGGATCGCCCTTGAAGGCCAGCACCTCCTCCTGCAGCTGCCGGCTCGTATCGAGCATCCGGCGCATCAGGGCGTGTTCCCGGACGATTCGCGCGTAGTCCAGGACGTTCCCGGCGGCGATCACAACCGTCGGGAGCGAGTGGACGTACGCCTCGTCGCCTGCCTGCTCGAGCTCCCCCGCCCGCTTCAGGTCGTCGCACACCGTGACGGCGTCGATCGCCTCCGGTGCCGCCTTCTCCTTGAGGCGGATCATCGACCGGAAGATCAGCTGGTGACGGGGGCGGTAGAAGTCCTCCGGCCGGAGCCCGATCTCGACGACCACCCCGTCGAGGGCCTGCTCGGTGAGCAGGATCGAGCCGAGAACAGAGGCCTCGGCCTCGAGGTTGTGCGGAGGGACGGTGCCGGTCGTCTCAGGCGGGACGGAGACGGCCATGGGTACTCAGAGGCGTGGCGCTCGAGGGCGCGAGAACCCCGCCTGCCAAGGAAGCAGGGTCGAAGGCTTGCTAGGGCAAGCCGAGACCCGATGACGCAGGCAGGCGATGGTTCGCAGCGTCACTCGAGGGTCACGCGGTGGGGGTGACGATGGTCTTGATGTCGGCCGTCACGCCCTCCGCGACCTCGACCGTGACCATGTGCGTGCCCGTCGTCCGGATCGGATCGTCGAGATGCACGCGGCGCCTGTCGAGCTTGACACCCCGCGCCTGTCGGACCGCCTCGACGATCTCCTGGGAGGTGACGGAGCCGAACAGCCGGCCGTCGTCCCCCGCCTGGTGGGAGATCGTGAGGACGGTCTTGCGAAGGAGCGCTGCGGTCTCCTCGGCCTTCTCCTGCGCCTCTACGGCGGCCCGCTCGGCCGCCTCCCGCCGGCGCTCGGCCTCGGCGATCGAGGCCGGCGTGGCCGGTTGGGCGAGCTTTCGGGGGACGAGGTAGTTGCGCAGGTATCCGGGCGCGACGTCGATCACGTCGCCCCGCTCCCCCAGGCTCTCCACGTCCTTCAGGAGGATGGCCTGCGGCATCGCTACGAGCGCTCGCCGACGTACGGCAGGAGGCCGAGCTCACGCGCGCGCTTGACGGCGGTGGCGAGCTGCGACTGGTGGCGGCGGCATGCTCCGGTGACGCGCGACGAGCGGATCTTGCCCTTGTCGCTGATCGCCCGGCGCAGCGAGCCGACGTCCTTGTAGTCGACGACGTCGACCTTGTCGCGGCAGAAGGGACACGGCTTGCGCCGGCCTCCGCCGGGGGCGCCCTTCGCCCCTCTCCGCCGGCGATCTCGGCCGACGGTCGTACCTCCACGCTGCTTTGCCACTACTCGAGCTCCTGCTTCCTACGTCGGGATCAGAACGGGATGTCGTCGTCCGCGTTCCCGGCGCCGGCGGGCGCGCTCTCGAAGTCGCCGGTGTCGGCAGGGACGTCGCTCTGCGGCGTGAAACGCCCGCCGTTCTCGCCGCCCTCTCGAGAGCCCAGGAACTGGACGGAGTCGGCAATGATATCGACGGACTGGCGCTTGTTGCCCTGCTTGTCCTCCCACTCGCGCCACTCGAGACGCCCATCGACCGCCACGGGACGGCCCTTCTGGAGGTAGGTGGCGCAGTTCTCGCCCTGTGCCCCCCAGACCGTGACGTCGAAGTAGTTTGGCTTGTCGACCCACTCGCCGGAGGGATCCTTGCGGCGAGTGTTGACCGCGACCCGCAGCGAGCACACTGCAGTCCCGGTTGACGTATTCCGAAGCTCCGGGTCCCGAGTCAGGTTCCCGGTGATGATCACGCGATTCAAGTTGGTTGCCGCCATGGATGTCGTCTCCTTTCAGCTGACACGATCGTCAGAGAGTTCGGGCTGCACAAGACCGTCTAGGAATTCCTCCTCGCTACTTCCGACAGAAGCGCGCGCTTCCGGCGCATCGATGTGGTGCTTACGTCCAGCAGGATTCGCGCGGCGGGGGCCGCGGTCGCCGTACATCACTGGATGAGGTCCTCCCTGTGACGACGACTGGCAGCTGCGTGGCTGTGACTGCGGCAGTCGCGCATGTACGTCTTCAAGATCCGCATCTCGGAAGTTAGGCCCCCAGGGGTTGATCGGAACACATCAGCCTCTCGCGCGTCCCGGACGGAAAGACCGCGGCACCGCGCTCGGTCTTCCAACCGTCGAACCTCGCTCGCGCTCGCGCGTTTCAGCGCGCATGAAGGACCGGGGACTCGGACGACTCGCCCTCGTGCGCCGGCTCCACTGGGAAGGACTCCAGCTCGCACCGCCCCCGCCGCGCAAGGTGGACCTGGCCGCGAAGGACCCGACCCGGCGGACGACGCGCGGAGAAGGGGTCAAATAGAGAACGGCGGCGGGAGGGCGCCGAGGTCGCCTACTCGGGCGGCAGCGGTCGGAATCCCGAGCACAGCATGCGCATCCATCCGATCCGCCCGTCGCGGGCGGCCAGATACGCCTGCTGTTCGACCAGGAAGCGGCCGTCAGGATTCGTGACGCTGAACCGATAGCCCACCCGCTGGCGGTCGGCGAAGGCGTCGGCCTCGAGCCAGTCGAGGGCCTCGATCTCGTCCGAGTCCTCGAACCATCGACCAAGGAGAACCGAGATCACCGCGTCCGGGTCGCTCCCCTCCCAGCTTCGGTTGGGCCTCATTCCCCGGAAGTCGATCTTCGGGTGCATGAGCTCTCGCAGCCGGCGCACGTCCTTTGCGGCGCGCGGGCGGGCGAACTCGCCGCCGAGTGAACCGTCCCGCTGCACGCCTCAGGAAGGCGGCGCGTCGGCGGCCGCGCGGGCGGCCACCCTGCCGTCGCGCTCCTCCTCCTCCTCACGCCGCCGCGGCGCCTGCTGATGCGGCGGCGGCGGGGGCTCGGAGCCCGGCTTGAGGCGGATGATTCGAAAGCGCAGCACCCCGTCCAGGATCTTCAGGCGCTGGTCCAGGCGCTCGAGCAGCGCCGGGTCGGCTTCGACCTGGAACAGGTGGTAGGCGGCCTCGGGGCGATGGTCGATCTCGTAGGCCAGCCGGCGCGCGCCCCAGTCATGGTGCCCCACGAGCCCCGAGCCGATCAGCGACTCGATCTCCGACAGCAACGCCGACTGGCGCTCGTCGGGCGCGTTCGGGTCGAGCAGCACCATCAGGTCGTAGAGCCGGGTTGCCATCGAGCGGGGCACGATAGCAACGCGATCCGGAGCCACCTGCTCGCTAAGTGGCGCCAGCCGGCGGCACGACGCGCCTCGGCTAGGGGCGGCGCAGGCGGTGGAGGGTGACCCGCGGCCGCTCTGGGAGCGCTCTCGAGCGCACGTCGAACCCTTGGCGTGCGCGCTCGAGGAAGGCCGCCGACGGGGGGCGGTCCGGGTCCCCGAGCAGCAGCTCCGTGCGCTCGCCGAGCAGTGCGGGCAGGAGCTCGAGCAGCTGGTCCCCGTTGCGGGACTCATAGAGCACGTCGGAGGCGAGCAAGATGTCCCAGGGCCCCCGATCGACGAGCGGAGTGGGGTCGGACCACGCGCAGACGAGGGCCTCAAGCGAGACGCCGTTCAGCTCCGCGTTCCGCCGCGTGGCGGACACGGCGTCCGGAGACCAGTCGCTGGCGGTCACGCGCCCACCCGCGCGCGCCGCCGCGATGCTGGGCAGGCCGAGGCCACAGCCCAGCTCGAGCGTCCTCGCGCCCCGCAGGCGGCGGCCGCCGAGCTCCCGCGCGAGCGCCACGGCGCTGGGCCACAGCGAAGCCCAGTAGGGCAGGAACTCCTCGCGGTCGAAGGCCTCCTCCGTGATCAGCGCGTCGGCATCCGGGGGGCGGAGGATGCGCAGCTCGCCGTCCGAGAGCGGGACGACGTCCTCGATCCAGGCCTCGCGGGCGCCTACTGGCGCCACTCGGTCAGGCCGCCCATGTAGTCGAAGCAGGCCGCTATGGCCCGGCAGACCGCATAGACGACGGCGCAGACGAGCAGATATCCGACCACGCCGTGGGCGTGCACTGCGGCGAAGGCGATCACCCCGGCCACGATGACCCACGACCAGATCCGCCAGTTCGGCTCGATCGGTCGTCGCTCTCCGGGCGGCGGGTCGCCCGCGCGGTCATCGATCAGCATGGTCATCTGCAACCGCCACGAAGGCTACGCCTCCGGGGGCGAGAGGCAAGCCGGGCCGGCTTCCCCGGATATGGCACGGCGGCGAGCGGGTGCGGCGCCCGGCCTCATGCGCCGGGTGCGATGGGGGAACGTCGGACGGCTGGCGGCGCTGCTCGCCGCCGGCCTCGTGATCGCCACGGGCGGCCGGGGCTGTCGGGGGGAGGCTCGGGCGCCGGCACCTCCCCGGGCGGCGGACGAGCCGGTCGAGCCGCTCGGGCCTCGGGGTCCGACGAGTCGGCCGCCCAGCCGTCGGCGCGCGCGGGAGCGACGGCCGCGTCGCAGACGGAGTCCCAAGAC
>JBKPFJ010000016.1:0-18047 GCA_046728795.1 Actinomycetota bacterium
GACGGAGGTCGAGTCGACCCTCGAGGGCGACATGGACGTCCGCGGCGCGCTCGGCCTCGACGACGACTACCGCAACGGCTTCGAGCGCATCCGCGCCTCCTTCCGCGTCGAGGGCGACGCGCCGGAGGAGAAGCTGCGCGACGTCGTCGAGCGTGCCAGGCAGCGCTCCGCCGTCTACGACATGGTCACCAACGGAGTGCCGGTCAAGCTCGAGGTGGAGACGTGGCGTTCGAGCTGACAGCCAAGACCGAGCCAGGGCGGCGCCTCGCCGCCCTGGCCGGGCGGCTGGCGGACGAGCTCGCCGCGGGCGCGGCGGCACACGACCGCGAGGCCAGCTTCCCCCACGAAGACGTCGAAGCCCTGAAGGCGGCCGGCTACTACGCCGCCCCCGTTCCCGAGGAACTCGGCGGCTTGGGCGTCGACTCCGTGCACGACCTGATCGTCGCCTCAGCCCGGCTCGCGCGCGGCGACGCCTCCGTTGCGATCGGCGTGAACATGCACATGGCCGTGCTCGTCAGCATCGCCCGCCTGTGGCGGCGAGCCCAGGCGGCCGGCGACACCCACCGGGGCTCGGCCCTTGCCGCTCCGCTTCGCGCGGTGGCCCACGAGGGTGTGGTCATCGCCACCGCGATCAGCGAGCCGGGCCAGGACCTCACCCGGCCGGCAACCAGGGCCACGCGGACCGAGCGCGGCTGGAGGCTCGACGGCCGGAAGATCTTCGCCACGGGGTCGCCGGGCGCGACCACCCTGTACGTCTCCGTGACGTACGCGGGCGACGCCGGCGACGAGCGCTACGGCTACGTGCCCGTGCCCGTCGACGCGCCCAGGGTGGTGCTGCATGACGATTGGGACGCTCTGGGGATGCGGGCGTCCGGCAGCCAGTCCATCTCCTTCGAAGGGGTCGAGCTGCCGCCGGACGCGGTGCGGGGCGGCTTCCCGGCCGGCGACGCGCGCGGCTACATGGAGCGCAACCTGCCGGCGGGCCTGTTCCATGCCTCGGCCTCGCTGGGGATCGCGGAGGCGGCCGACCGTACGGCCACCGCCGCCGCCGCACGCCGCGGGGAGCTCGACGCTCGCGGTCGGGTGCTCCTGGGCGAGAACGCAATCGACCTCTCGGCCGGCCGCGCATCGCTGTCACGCGCGGCCGCCCTGCTCGACGAGCACGACGGCCGGGACGCCGACGTCCTGGCCCTCTTCGCCGAGGCGCAGGCCGCCAAGTCGTTCGTCAACGACGCGGCCGCGCGGGTGGTGCAGCGCGCGCTCGCCCTGTCCGGCGGTGCCGGCTACCTCAACGGCAACCCCCTCGCCCGCGCCTACCGCGATGTGAAGGCAGGCACGTTCATGCACCCGCTCGGGGCGAACCGGGCCTACGACTTCCTGGCCGACGTCGCGCTGGGTCGGGAGCCGGCGCTGCACTGAGGCGCCATGTCGAGCCTTGCCGATCAGCTCCCCCTCGCGTCGCTAGAGCCGGGCGTCGACCCGGTCCTCTTCCGCGAGACCCTCGGGCGCTTCGCCACCGGAGTGGCGCTCATCACCGCCGGCGACGAGGGCGCGCCGCTCGGCTTGGTGGCGAACTCGCTGGCATCCGTCTCGCTCAGCCCTCCCCTCCTCTCGTTCTCCCCGAGCCGCCAGTCGTTCACGTGGTCGCGGATGCGTCGCACGGGGCGCTTCGGGGTCAACGTGCTCGGGGCACAGCACGAGGACTACGTGCGCCGTGCCGCGCCGGCCGGAGCGGACCGCTTCGCCGGCCTCGACTGGGAGCTGAGCGGGGGCGGCGTCCCGCGCATCTTCGACGCACTCGCGTTTGCGGACTGCGCCATCGAGGCCGAGTACCCGGCGGGCGACCACTGGATCGTGGTCGGCCGGGTCGAGAACGCGCACGTCAACCAGGGGGGCCGCCCGCTCGTCTTCTGGGCCAGCCGCTTCGGCGGCTAGCGTCATGACGACGGACATGAGCAACGCCGACTTGATTCGACCCATTTACGAGGAATGGGGGCGCGGCAACTGGCGACCTGCGTTCGACGTGTACCACCCGCACATGGAATGGGGCTGGTCGGATGAGTTCCCCGGGCTCGCCGGCGTCTACGAGGACCACCGGGACCCGAATCCGCGGTTGCGGAGCTGGCTCAGCTCGTGGGAGCACTGGCGCGTCGAGGCGGAGGACTACCTCGAGATCGGCGACCGCGTGGTCGTTCTCGCGAGATACCACGGGCGGCCCAGGGGCACTCAGGCCGAGGTGCGCCAGCAGGGCGCGCACGTGTTCGAGCTGCGCGGGGGCCGGGTCGTGCGGCTCGAGATCTTCGCCGACCGGGAGCGGGCGATCGAGTCCGTGCGTGGCCGCGGCGGGTAGAGTCGCCCCGAGCCCGGCCACCGAAGAGAGGAGCTTGCCGTGTACGCACGCGTGGCGACGTTCGAGGGCGGCGATCCCAGCAGCATCGACGAGGACGGGTAGCGGAGCGAGGAAGGCATGCAGTCGCCGCCCGAGGGGCTCGAGGACGTCAAGGAGGTCTGGATGCTGGTCGACCGGGAGTCGGGCAAGGGCCTCGGCGTCACCGTCTTCGAGACCGAGGAGGGGATGCGCCGCGGCGACGAGGCGCTGAACGCGATGTCGCCCGGGGGCGGCGCACACCGGACCGGCGTGGCCTTCTACGAGGTCGCGCTGCGGAGCACGCGCGGCTGACCCTGCTCGAGGTAGCGCTCAACGGCTCGCGAACGGCCGCCGAGCACCCGAACGTCCCCAGGACTCCGGCCGAGCTGGCCGAGCAGTGCCGCGCATCGGTGGAGGCCGGCGCGCGGGTTCTCCACCTACACCCCTACGACGACGCGGGACGCGAGACGCTCGCGGCCGAGCCGTGCGCGGCGGCGTTGCGGGCCGTGCGCGCGGCGTGCCCGGGCGTCCCGATCTCGCTCAGCACCTCCGCCGACATCGAGGCGGACCCAGGGAGAAGGCTCGAGCTCGTGGCGGCCTGGACCGAGTTGCCCGAGCTCGTGACGGCCAACCAGGGCGAGCCGGCCATCGTGGAGCTGTGCGAGCACCTGCTCGGCCGCGGGGTGGGGATCGAGGCCGGGCTGCTCACGCGCTCGGACGCCGAGGCCTTCGCGCGCTCGGGCCTCGCGGGCCGTTGCACGAGGGCTCATCGAGCCGCTCGAGCTCGATCCCGGCGACGCCGTGGCGCATGCGGCCGCCATGGAGAAGACGCTCGACGGGGCCGGCATCGGCCTCGAGCGGGTCCACCACGGCGACATGCTCGCCAGCTGGGCGGTGAACGAGCGCGGGCTCCGGCGGGGACACGGCATCCGCACGGGACTCGAGGACACCACGCTGCTCCCGGACGGGAGCCGGGCCGCCGACAACGCCGAGCTCGTTCGCGCCGCGGCCGCGATGATCGCCTAGGGAGCGCTTGCCGCGCGAGGGGAGCGCGGTCACACTCGAAATCGGATGTCGGACTCGACCGCCATCTCCCGGCGGCGGTTCCTCGAGGTGGCCGGGAGCGCCGCCCTCGCCGCGAGCCTGCTCCGCGACGGCGCGCCGGCGGCGGCCGCGGTGGGGCCTCCGAACGTGGTGCTGATCGTGATCGACACGCTGCGCTCCGACCACGTGAGCGCGTATGGCGACCGCGCTCACACGCCGAACATCGATTCGCTCGCGGCGAGGGGCCTTCGCTTCACGCGCGCCTACCCCGAGGCGATGGCGACCGTGCCGGCGCGGCGGTCGATCATGACGGGCCGGCGCGTCTTCCCGTTCCGCGACTGGCACGTCTACGACGGGCTGCGCCGGACGCCCGGCTGGGCGCCAATAAGCGATCCGGCGAACACGGTCTTCACCTCGCTCATGCGGCGGAGCGGGTACTGGACGAGCTACGTCACGGACAACCCGTTCCTCGGCTTCGCCCGCCTCTACGGGCCGTTTCGCGGCACGTTCAATCGCTTCGTGGGCATCAGGGGGCAGCTTGGTCAGAACAAGCCGCTCTCCACGGTGTCGAGGCACGAGCTGAACCACTGGCTCGTGCCCGAGCTGCGCCGCCCACACATCGAGCGGCGCGTGCGCCACTACCTGGCCAACGGCGACGGTTACTGGCGCGACGACTCGCGCTCCTGGGCGGCGCGCGTGTCGACGACGGGCGCCCTGGCGCTCGACGAGGCGGCTCGCCACCAGCCGTTCGCGCTCCTGCTCGACGCCTACCAACCCCACGAGCCGTGGACGCCGCCGCACCACTTCATCGACATGTACGGGGACAAGCGGCATCGCGGTCCCGAGCCCTCCGTGGGCCGCTACGGGCGAGTGAGCGACTGGCTCGGCTCACGGCGCGCCGGGCCCGTGCTGCGCCGGATGCGCGACCTCTACGCCGCCGAGGTGACGTTGACCGACGCCTGGCTCGGACGCTTCCTGGGGCGTCTTCGCCAGCTGGGCCTCGAGCGGAGCACGGTGATCATGCTGGTGGCCGACCACGGTTACCTCCTCGGCGACTACGGGTGGACCGGGAAGATCGCCTCGTCTCTCCACCCCGCGCTGATCCAGGTGCCGCTGATCCTGGTGGACCCGGGCGGGCGGCAGGCCGGCAGCACGAGCGGCTACTTCGCCTCGACGCACGACGTCGGGCCCACGCTGCTCGCCATGGCCGGAATCCCGAAATCGCCGGCGATGGACGGCAGCGACCTCTCGCCCCTGCTGAGCGGGGGGCAGCCGGCCGGCCGCCGCCTCGCCTGGGGCGGCTACGCGAACTGGTTCTACGCGCGCACCGACGACTGGGCGCTGATCTCGGACGACGGCGGCAACCATCCCCGTCTCTACGACCTGCACCGCGACCCGCGCGAGCGGCGCAACGTGGCGCGCCGCCACCCTCGCCGGGTGCGCGAGCTCACCCGCGCGGTGCACCGGCGCGCCGGGGGCGAGCTGCCGGTCTACCGCTAGGGCGCCCCCGGGAGCCGTCAATGCGAGTACCGCTAGGGCTGCGCGATGTGGTCCGCCGTGCGGTGCGCCAGGGCCATGATCGAGATCATCGGGTTCACCCCCGGCGCCGTGGGGAACGCCGACGCGTCGCCGATCCACACCCCGCGCACGTCGTGGAGCTCGCCGCGGCCGTCGGCCACCGAATCGGACGTGTCGGAGCCCATCCGGCACGAGCCCATCTGGTGCGCCGTGAAGCAGGCCACGTCGTTCGGCGCGTAGCTCGCCGACTCGAGCCGCCGCACGTAGTCGTCGAAGTCCTCGCCCCGCCGCCAGCGGAGGTCGCGGGAGTGCATGGTGAACGTCTCGACCGCCCCGGCCGCGTGGTGCAGCCGGGCCAGCTCCGTGTGCGCGCGCACGGCGAGCCGCGCGTCGACCGGATCGGACAGGCCCCAGCGCACCAGCGGGCGGCCGTGCTCGTCGAGCACGACCTCGCCCGAGCCGTGGTCACGGGCTACCGAGATGAAGGGCGCCTGCCACCGGATCGTGTGCATGATCCGCTTGTGCGCGGCGCCGTCCTCCCATGGGAAGGCGCCCGCGAAGAACCCCGGGTGGACGCTCGTGCCCTCGAAGATGAAGCCGCAACCGTCCTCGAACGAGGCGTGCCTGTCCGAGACGAGCGACTGGATCTGCCCGCGCCAGCCCTCGATCGGGTCGTCGTAGAGTCCCATCACGACGTAGGCAGGGTGGACGCGCAGGTGCTTGCCGACGGCCGGACCGCCGATGCCGCTCCGCAGGAGGAGCGCCGGCGACTCGACCGACCCGCACGCCACCACCACGGTCGGCGCGTGAATCGAAAGCGCGGTGGTGGAGCCGTCCGAGTGGGTGACCGTTGCCTCGACCCCGGCGGCGCGGGGGTCATCGACCACGATCCGGTCGGCGTGGCAACCCACGACGCACCTCGCGCCGACGTCGGAGGCGTCCTGGAGCCAGGTCTTCATCACCGAGCGCTTGCAGCCCCGCTGGCAGCCGAGCGCGCAGTAGCCGCAGACCTCGGGGTCGTCGTCGAGGGAGGCGTTGCGGACGATCGGGCGGTGCTCGTAGCCGAGCGCGTCGAGACCCTCCATCAGCCGCCGGTGAGTGGCGTTCTGGGTGGTGGCCTCGGTGTTGGTGCCCAACCGCTGGCAGACGACCTTGATGTGCTCGCGCTTGTAGGTCTCGTAGTCGTCGAGCCCGGTCAGGCCGTGCGAGGCCCACTCGCGCACGATGTGCTCGGGCGTGGGGATGCAGTTCATGTAGTTGACGACCGTGCCCCCGCCGAGCGTCTGGCCCGCGAGGATCGCCAGCGAGCCGTCCTCCGTGGCCGCCAGCCCGCCGCCGTAGTAGAGCTCCTGGTAGCCGGGCAGCTCGAGCTGGTTGAAGTCGGCCTCGTTGCGGTACTGGCCCATCTCGAGCACGAGCACCGACCTGCCCGCCTGGGCGCAGCGGGCCGCGATCACTCCCCCGCCCGCACCGGAGCCCACCACAACCACGTCCGCCGACAACGAGGCGGAGGGCCCCGAAACCTCCTCCACGGCGATCGTCTTCGGCGCCTCGTCGGCCGACGGCGGCGCCGACACCGGTCCCGGATAGTCGATCGCCCCCCAGTTCGGGTTCCGCCCCTGGTCGTCGGGCAGGGAGTAGAAGAGCAGAAACGCGAGGGCCTTCAGGCCCTGGAGTCCCTGCTTGGCCTCGGGGTCGCTCTCGCGAAACTGGTGGATCACCTGCGTGCGCGCCTCGACGGGCAGCCCGGCGAACGAGTGCTCGGCGAGCGCATCGAGCAGGCCGCCGAGCTGTGCGATCTCCTCGGGCAGCATCGTCGCCGCCATCAGCTGCTCGATCTGCTCCGGGACGTCGAGGTCGCTCGCGGCGCGGGCGAGGAAGTCGCGCTCCACGGGGTCGGGCGTGTCCGACTCGACCCCCGGGACGAAGGTGTCGCAGAGCGCGGCCAGCGTGCTCCGCTGCGCGTCGGTGAACACGCTCTCCATCACGGCCATCTATGTGCGCTCCCTTCTGCAGCTAGGGCCAGTGCGGCCCGACCCTAGACGGCGACCGAGGTTGGCCGCAAGCCGACACCTCTAGGTCAGCCGTTGCCCGTCCTGGCCGAAGTGATGGAGAGCGTCTCGGCGGACGGCGAGCTCGATGGTGGCCCCCTCCTCGAGGGGCGTTGCGCCACGCGCTCCGACGAGCGCGCGAAGCTCCTTTCCATCGTCGGTGCGGAGGTTCAGGATCGCGCTCGCTCCCATAAATTCGGCGACCTGCACTACTGCGCCAAAGTGGTGCTCGCCTTCCCGGGCCGGCCCCTCGGCCACCTCCATGTCCTCGGGCCGGATGCCCACGGTTGCGCCTGCACGATCGGCTGCCTCGGGCCACCCGAGCAACCGTTGCGCCTCCTCCAGGGAGAGCAGATTTATCTCGGGGGATCCGATGAAGCTGGCGACGAAGGTGGTCGCCGGCTTGCGGTAGACCTCGGCGGGGGTGCCGCGCTGCACCAGCCGGCCGTCGCCCATGACTACGACCGAGTGGGCGAGAGTCATCGCCTCCTCCTGATCGTGCGTGACGTGGACCATCGTTGCGCCCAGCTCGCGCTGCAGCTTCAGAATCTCCGTCCTCATCTCGACTCGTAGCTTGGCGTCAAGATTCGATAGCGGCTCGTCGAAGAGGAACGCGGCCGGCTCGCGCACGATCGCACGCCCGATGGCGATGCGTTGCTGCTGGCCACCGGAGAGAGCGCGCGGTTTGCGGTCGAGCAGCTGCCCGACCTCGAGCAGCTCGGCGACCTGCTCGACGCGTCTGTCGATCTCCTCGCGCGGGACCTTTCGCGCCTCGAGCCCGAACGAGATGTTGTCCCGCACCTTCATGTGCGGATATAGCGCGTAGTTCTGGAAGACCATCGCGACGTCTCGCTCCTTGGGCTCTAGACCGGTGACGTCGCGGTCGCCGATCTCGATCGTGCCCTCCGTGGCCTCCTCGAGGCCAGCGATCGTCCGAAGCGTGGTCGTCTTTCCGCAGCCCGACGGGCCGAGCAGCACGGTGATCTCGCCGTCGGGAATGTCGAGGTCGATGCCACGGACGGCCTCCACCTCCCCGTAGCGCTTACTCAGTCCGCGTATCCGAATCCCGGCCATCAGTACTTCAGCCCCCCTCCCGAGATGCCACGGACCAAGCGCCGTTGGACGAAGAAGCTCGCGATTAGCACCGGGACGACTGACACAAGTATCGCCACGCACATGGCCCCGAGCTCAACTCCGCGGAACGTGTTGAAACCCGCGATTGCCACCGGCAAGGTCTTGCTGTTCCCGCCGGCTAGCACGAGGGCGTAGAAGAGGTCGTTCCATGACAAAACGAAGGCGAAGATCGCCGCCGCTCCGAGACCCGGGAGCACCTGCGGGAGCACCACCCGGCGAAAGGCGGCGAAGCGCCCGTAGCCGTCCACGAGCGCCTGCTCCTCGAGCTCTCGCGGCACGGCGTCGAAGAACCCGATCAGGAACCAGGTGACGACCGGCAGCACGAACGTGAGATGCGCGCCCATCACCGCCCAGACCGTGTCGCGCAAGTTCGCCTCGAAGAAGAGCAGGAACAGTGGGACCACGAGGATCGCCGGCGGCATCAGCTGAGAGAAGAGAATCCCGAACCGGGTCACGCCGCCGCCGGTCTTGTAGCGCGAGATCGCGTAGGCACCGAGGGTGCCGGCGACGAGCGCGATGCCGACCGTCACCACCCCCACCTCGATGCTCCTGAACGCGGCGCTGAAGACGCCGCCGTCTGCCACCTCGCGCCAGTTGTCGAGCGTCGGCGAGAAGGCGATCTCCTTTGGCTCGTTGAGATCCTCGGGTCCCTTGAAGGCGGCGAGCAGCACCCAGAGGTAGGGCAAGGCCACGACGACCACCGCGAGCGCCAGGAAAGCCCTGCGACCGAGGCCGCTCACGCCGCCGCCTCGCGCATCAGCAGGCGGTAGAGGAGCACGACCAACCCGAGCACGATCACGACCAGCACGAAGGCCATCGCCGCGCCCTCGCCGAGGCGAAAGAACTGGATCGCGGTCCGGTAGACCTGGTACTGGATCGTGTCCGTCGCGTTCCCGGGGCCGCCGCGCGTCGTGGCGAAGACGTACTCGAAGACCTTGAAGGCGTCGAGTGCGCGGATCAGGACGGCCACCGCGATGATCGGTCGGAGCAGCGGCAGCGTTACGCGCCGTAAGGTCATCCAGGCCGAGGCGCCGTCCACCTTCGCTGCCTCGAAGGGCTGCCTCGGGAGCGACTCGAGCCCGGCCAGGAGGAGAAGGACCATGAAGGGCGTCCATTGCCAGACGTCGATGGCGATGATCGTGAGCAGCGCGAGGCTCGGGCCGAAGAAGTCGATCGTCACACCGAACACGTCGAGCGCCGCCGGGATCGCGCCGAGTTGCTGGTTCAAGAGGAAGCGGAACATCAGCCCCACCGCGATCGGTGTGACGAACATGGGGGTCAACAGGAACGCACGCGTCACGTTGCGCACCCGGCGCTGGCGCTGGAGCGCGAGAGCGAGCGCCAGCCCCAGGACCAGCTCGATCGTCACCGCCAGGGCCACGAAGATCACCGTGTTCCGGAGCGCGGTCGTGTAATCGCTGTTGCCGGGCAGGTCCAGGTAGTTGTCGAGGCCGACGACCGTGTAGTCGGGCCGTACGATCTCCTTGTCCGTGAAGGACAGGTAGATCGAGTAGCCGAGCGGGTAGGCGACCACGGCCGCGAGCAGGGCAAGCAGCGGTGCCAGGAAGCGAAGGCCGTTTGGTATCCGGGGGGGCATGCGCGGATGGAGCGGGTCGGCCGAGCGCAACTCGGCCGACCCGCGATTACCCCGCTACTTCTTCTCGAGCGTCTCCTGCGCCCGCTTTCCTGCCTCGGAGATGGCCTCGTCGACGGACTTCTGGCCGGCGACCGCTGCGTTGAGCTGCTCGCCGACCACGTTGATCATCTCCTCGGCGTGCGGCCCGTCGCCCAGCGGCGCAGCATCCTCGAGGATCGCCTTAACGGTCTGGTAGTAGGTCTTACCGAAGCCCTCGCTCCAGACCTTGGGGTCGTCCATGATCGAGTTGCGGGTCGGGGCGCCCCCCTTGATCACGCGCTCCCTGTCCTGGGCCTTCGCGGTCAGCCACTGGACGAAGGACCAGGCCGCGTCCGGCGTCGCCGAGTTGGACGGCACGGCCCAGTACCAGGCGCCGAGCACAGCCTTGCCGCCGGGCACCTCGGCGAAGCCGAACTTGTCCTTGAGGCTCTTGGTCTTGTTCAGCGTCGGAAGCGTCCAGTTGTACGAGACCAGCTCTGCCGCCTTGTCGCTCGCCACGGCGCGCTGCGCCTCGTCGAAGGCCCAGTTGAGCGAATTGTCGGGGGCGTCGGCCTTGTAGATCTCGATGTACTTGTTGAGCGCTTCGCGCGCCTCCGGCGAGTCGAGGGTCACCTTGCCCTTCTCGTCCTGGATCGATCCTCCGGCCGCGAAGAGGTAGTTGCCCCACTCCTCGAACACCTTGTAGCCCCGCTGCGGCTGCATTGCGATCCCCGACCGGCCGCCGGTATTCAGCTTGTCGGCGGTCGCCTTCAGCTCGTCGAGGGTCTTCGGCGGCTGGAGCCCGGCGCTCTTGTAGAGATCCTTCCGGTAGATGAGCGCCAGGGCGTAGTTGTAGAACGGGACGCCGTACGTCTTGCCGTCCACCTCGGCGATGTCGCGCAGCGGCTTCGAGAAGTCCTCGTAGTCGAACCCGTCGACCTGGTCGATCGGCTTGTCGAGTGGCGCCAGAAAGCCCCCGTCGACGAAGTCGCGCATCCACGGGTTGTCGACGATGATCAGGTCGTAGGTCGGCTTCGAGGCCAGGAACGAGCTGACGATCCGGTCCCGCATCTGGTCATACGGGAGCGCCTCGATCTTGATCTCGACATTCGGATACTTCCGCTTGAAGGCAGGAAGCATGCTCTTGACGACGTCGGTGTCGGGGACCTCCTCCATGATCACCCTCACCGTGCCCTTTACCTTCGCGGGATCCGTGCTCTTCGGGACCCCGCTCTCCTCGTCCCCTCCACCGCCGCACGCCGCCAGGGTGAGCGCGGCGCCTACCAGCGCAATGATCAATGTGATCGCGCGTCTCATGTCTCTCCCTTCCTAGTCCATGTACGCCCCGCCGTTGACGGCGAGCGCCTCGCCGGTAATGAAGGCCGCGTCCTCGCCAACGAGGAAGGCCACCGAGCGGGCAACGTCCTCGGGCGTCTCGAGCCGGCCGAGCGGCGTGTCCTCCAGGTACAGGCGCCGCACCTCGTCGACGCTCGTCGACCGCAGGGCCGCTTCCCATTCGAGCTCGCGCTCCTGCATGCTCGTGGCCACGTAGCCCGGACACACGCTGTTGACTCGGATGTCGTGCGGGGCCAACTCGAAGGCCATCGCCTGGGTCAACCCGACTACGGCGAACTTCGACGCAACGTAGTGAGCGAGGTATGGGACAGCCCCTCTCTTCCCCGCCATCGAGGCCACGTTCACGATCGCGCCTCCGTGGCCCTGGGCTATCAACTGCCTTGCCGCTACCTGCCCGCAGAGCAGCGCGCCCTTCGCGTTCACCGCGAAATTGTGGTCGACCTCCTCCTCCGTAAGGTCGACGAAAGGCGCCATCGAGGACACGCCCGCGTTCGACACCCAGGCCTCGAGTGGCCCGAGCCGCTCAACCGCTTCCGCGCACGCGGCCGACACGGAATCGGGGTCGGACACGTCGAGCCGCAGCGCGGTCGCGCCCGGGCATTCGGAGACCACGCTGTCCGCCGCCTCGAGGTCTACGTCGGTCACGGCAACGGAGCGACCACGGCCTGAGAGCTCGCGCGCGACCGCAGCTCCGATGCCCGACCCCGCACCCGTGACTACGACGCTCACGACGGCACCCCCTCGCGCGCGGCGGCCCGCTGGTAGAGCGGACGAAGCTGGGGATAGAGCTCGCGGTACGCGACGTAGGCCTCCTCGTATGGCGCAGCGGCCGCCGGATCCGGCTCGACGGTCTCGCGAATCGAGACGAAGCGCTCGACCTCCGACCAGTCCGAGAACATGCCGGTCCCCATGCCGGCGGTGAAGGCGGCGCCGAACGCCGAGCCCGCGCTCGCCGGCATCTCCAGCGCGCGGCCAAGGACGTCCGCCGTCACCTGGCGCCACAGTGGCGAGCGGGCGCCGCCGTTCGTCACGCGAACCCGCCGAGCCTCGAAGCCCCGCTCGGCGAACACGTCGAGGTGGTGGCGGAAGCCGAATCCGATCGCCTCGAGCACCGCCCGAAACATGGCGCCGCGGGTGTGGCCCAGATGCAGCCCGACGAAAGCGCCCCGAGCATCCGGGTCGTTCACGGGCGTCTTCTCCCCGAGGAAGTACGGCAGCGCGACGATGCCCGCAGCGCCCGGAGGGATCCGCTCTGCTTCCGCGTCGAGCGCCTCGAGCGGTGCGCCGCCGGCGAGCTCGCGCTGGAACCAGCGGATCAGGGTGCCCGACGCCGCCATGCAGCCGTTCGGCAGCCAGCGGTCGGGGGCGAGGTGGTAGTCGAGGTAGAGCCGCTCGTCGACCAGGGGATCGGCAGTCGTCAGCAGGATGTCGCCGGCGCCGCCGAGCTTGACGAGCAGGTCGCCCTCCTCCAGCAGCCCGGCCGCGAACGCCGACGCGACGTGATCGGCCGACCCTGCGACGACCGGCGTGCCCTGCCGCAAGCCCGTGGCGGCCGAAGCCGCGCGAGTGACCTCGCCCACGCGCTCGCTGGCCGCGTGAACCGCTGGCAGCAGACCGGGGTCGATGTCGACCGAGGCGCAGATGTCCGCCGCCCACCCCCCGGTCCTGAAGTCGTAGAGCCCGCTCTCGAGCGCCCAGTTGCGCTCGACGCCGGCCGCGCCCGTCAACTTGGCGGCGATGAAGTCGTACGAGCCGACGATCGTCCGTGTCTCGCTCCAGACGCCGGGCTCATGTCGCTGGAGCCAAAGGAGGGTCGGCGCGACGGACTGCTGTGTGACCGGCGATCCCGTGCGCTCGAGGACCTCGGCGTCCGCCAGCCAGCCACGAACTTTTTCGACCTCGCGCGTGGCGCGAGAGTCGTTCTGCTGGATCGAGCGCCGCAGGGGCTCGCCGTCCGCGCCAATCGGGATGACGCACGGCACCATGCCGCTTACGCCGACCGCCCGCACGCGGTCGAGATCGAGGTCCGAGGCGAGCGCACAGATGTTGGCCCACCATTCGCGTGGGTCCTCCTCTGCCCAGCCCGGATGCTCGGAAACGAGCTCGGCCGGGCGCTCGGCCTGGGCGATCACGCCCTCCTCGGCATCGAGTAGCACGGCCTTTGTCGCCGTGGTGCCCACGTCGATTCCGAGCGCCAGCGTCATACCCGCGCGGCCTCCATGAAGCGCTCGACGCGGGTCAAGTCGACCGGGTTCCACGTCCCGCCGTCCTCCTTGAGGTCCGAGCCCACGATCACCCCGTCGGCGACGCGCAGGTATTCGGCGACATTCGTGCTTTTCGCGCCCGTATTGACGAAGACCGGCACCGTCCCGTCGACGGCCTCCTGAGCCTCGCGCAGCGCATCGAGCTCTGGCTCCTCGCCCGCCATGGGGCCGGAGACGAGCACGGCATCGGCCAGGCTCGACACAACCGCCGAGCGGGCGACTTGCGCCACCGAGCGCCGCCCGAGCGGCGAGGCGAACTCAGGCGTCACGTTCATGAGCACCGCGACGTGCTCGGCGTCGAGCCGACGGCGCTCGCGCAAGAGACCGGCGGCGTCTGTATTCCAGAGCCCCATGTCGGACTCGTAGACGCCCGTGGTGACCTCGCGGATGAAGCTCGCGCCGGACGCTACGGCGATGGCCAGCGCTGCCCTTGCGTCCCAGAGGAAGTCGACGCCGTACGGACGGTCATTGGGCGCCAGCTCGGTCACCACCCGGGTCATGGCCGCGACTCCCTCGAAGCCCGCTCGTAGCGAGTAGGGGCGATCGCCCTCGTTGCAGAACATCACACCATCGACGCCTGCCGCGAGCAGCTTCTCCAGGTCTGATCGAACGGCAGCGACGAGACCGTCCGCTCCGGCCTGCGCGTCATACAGCGGCGTGCCAGGAAGCGGCGGCACGTGCGCCATCGCGATAACAGGCTTGTCGGCCTCGAACAGCTCGAGGAAGGGACGGGCTCCGCTCATGCGATAAGAACCTCCACTCCTGCGTCACGGATGGGCTGTAGGGCGGCCGGGTCCGCCGAGGAGTCCGTGACGAGCATGTCGACTCGCTCGAGGGGACAGACGCGCGCGAAAGCGACCCGTCCGAGCTTGGTCGCGTCCGCGAGAGCGACGCAGCGGCGGGCACTTCGCAGCGCCGCCCGCTTCACCCGAGCGTCGTCGAGGTTGAACTCGGTCAGGCCGACCGTGTCGACCCCCCCGACGCCGAGGAAGACAACATCGGCGCGCAGGTCGTCGAAGGTGCGCTCGGCCAGGTCGCCGATCAGTGAGAGCTCCCCCGGGCGTGCTGTGCCTCCCGTGACGATGAGCCGGATCTCCGCATTGTCCGCGAGCTCGTCCGCGACGCGGAGGCTGGGCGTGAGGATGGTCATGCGCTCCGCGTCTCGCAGCGCTCGCGCCAGCTCGAGTGTGGTCGATCCCACATCGACGATGGCGGAATCTCCCTCGGAGAGCAGCGAGGCGGCCAGCCGGCCGATGCGCTGCTTCGCCTCGGTTTCGCGGCCTGCACGAAGCGCGAAGGGCGGCTCGTATGAGCGCGAGACGGCGGTTATGGCGCCCCCATGCACCCGCCGCAGCGCGCCCGTACGCTCCAGCGCCTCGAGGTCGCGGCGAATCGTCATGTCCGAGACCTGCGCGGTCCGACTCAGCTCTGCGACCGTCACCTCTCCTCGCTCCTGAAGCAGTTCGAGCGTCATTTGGCGCCGCTCTCGAACATTCACTGTGCGCGATCGTACATGAATCATGTCTGATCTGTACGGAAACAAACACCTGCCAGCGCTTTAATGGCGGCGGCCGCGCACGAAAGCGACTATCACCGCGATCAGCAGTGCGAGCGCGGCGACCTGCACGCCCACCACGACACCCGTGCTCGAGTCCTCGGTGGCCCGCCGCAGGACGCCGAAGAGGACCGACGCACCGAAGAAGAGCACGAGCGTCCACAGGAGGGTTTCACGGTCCACGAGGACGCGGACTCTACGATCGAGGGGTGACCCGACGACCGTTGCTGTTCGCAGTCGCGGGGGCGATGGTCATCGCGTTCTCCGCGATCCTCGTGAGGCTCGCGGAGGTGTCGCCCTCCACCGCGGCGTTCTTCCGCTGCGCTTATGCGTTGCCGCTGATCGCCGTGCTGGCGGCGGTCGAGGATCGCCGCTACGGCCCGCGCGAGGCGCGCGACCGCCAGTTCGCGTGGGTGGCGGGGTTCTTCCTCGCCGCCGACCTGACCTTCTGGCACCACTGCATCGCCGAGGTCGGGGCCGGGCTCGCGACCGTGCTCGCCAACGTGCAGGTGGTGCTGCTCGGGCTGATCGCCTGGGTGTGGCTCGACGAGCGGCCGGACGGGCGCTCGCTCGTCGCGGTGCCGGTCGTGCTGAGCGGCGTGATCCTGATCAGCGGCGCGATCGGTGCCGGCGCATACGGGGACAACCCAGGCCTGGGCGTCGTCTACGGCCTCCTCACCGCGCTCACCTACTCGCTCTTCATCCTGCTGCTACGGCGCGGCATCCACCACCAGCGCCCTCCCGCCGGCCCGCTGTTCGACGCGACCCTGAGCGCCGCCTTTTTCGCCGCGCTGGGCGGTGTGCTCGTCGGCGACATCGACTTCCTGCCCGGACTCGAGTCGCAGGCCTGGCTCGTCACGCTGGCGCTCACGAGCCAGGTGCTCGGCTGGCTCCTGATCTCGGTCTCGCTGCCGCGGCTGCCGGCGCTGCTCACGGGGATCACGCTCACGGTCCAGCCGGTGGGCTCGGTCCTGCTCGGCGTGGTCCTGTTGAGCGAGGCGCCGTCGGTCGTGCAGGTGGTGGGCGTCGTCGTGGTGCTCAGCGGCGTGCTCGTGGCGACGGTGAGGCCGCGTCCCCTGGCGGCGCCGGCCGCGTGACCCCGGCACACGGCCTGGACTCCGTCACGCCTTCTGTGCGAGCCGAACACCCGCTATGCCGCTGACACCGAGCGCGGAGAGACGACCGAGTGGTATGAACAGGAGCCCCGGCTTCCCGACCAACGCCAGCGGCGACAGCCCGCCGGCCGCCGAGGAAGCCAGTGCAGCCTTCGAGAGACGGCGGGGCAGCTCACCGGTGCGCAATCCGGCCAGGCCGAGAGAGCCGACAAGAAGCCCAAGCCCAATCCCGTGCACCGGCCCGCCGGTCACGAACATCAGCCGATATAGCTCATTCGCGTTTGAGTCCCGGCGGGCCCAGCGGCTGGTCAGCGTCAGGGTGGTCAGCGCGGACGTCACGAGCGACGCGGCGGCTAGCGCGCCACCGGTCACCGACGCAAGGCGCAGCCCGCGCGAGCCCCGACCTGTCCGCGCTGCCAACGCACCGACCGATCCTGTGAACCGAGCGAGGAATCCCGCGCAGGCGAGCTGGGCGGCGGCCCCGAGTCGCGCCGCGCGGTGCTCCCGAGCGAAGTAGCGGCGTACCACGGGCGGCTTGGCGCCCGGCGTCGGATAGGGGGCATCGGCCAGGGCGTTCAAGGCCACGAGGCTGGCGACGAAGCTCGCGCCTGCCAGAGGCCCACTCAGCGCGGCGAGGTCGCGTCGGTCAGGGAGATGTGCTGGCGTCGTGTTCATCGGCATTTCTGCGTACGCTATACCCAATTATCTCGACGTATACACACTCGGAGGCTTGCGCGCGATGCATAGACGCAAACCTGGACCGGTACCCCGTTTCACCCGCGAGGAACTCGCTCAGCGTGCCCTCGCGATCATGGACGCGCATGGGACCGACGGGCTCACGATGCGGCGACTGGCCGAGGAGCTCGGCATGGGAACTATGGCCCTCTATCGCTACTTCCCGAGCAAGAACGACCTCATGGACGCCGCGATCGACGCAGCGGCGCCGGAGGTCGAGCTTCCTGAGCGAGGGACCGCCTCCTGGAAGGAGCAACTGTCCGACTTGGCCCACGCTTTGTTCCGCGCCGGCTTGAGACATCCGAGCGCAGCCCGTGAGCGCTTCGACCGCCCGCTGCAGAGCCCGGGCGCCCTGCGCATAACCGACCGGGCGATCGAGCTATTGCTCGAGGCGGGCTTGAGCAAGCGGGATGCCGTGGCCGCCTTCAAGGCGCTGCTGGTCCACACGCTTGGAGCCGCGGCATTCGCCGCCTCCGAGCGCCGAGCGGAGGTACGCCGGAGGGCCAGCGAGCGCCACGCCTCCCTGACTCCGAAGGAGCTTCCGGCAAGGTCGGCGGTAGCGGGGGAGCTCACGTCCCAGCTCGGAGGGGACGAGGCCTTCGACTTGGGGCTCGCGGCGCTTCTGGACGGGATCGAGCGTCGCGCGCGCGGGTGACAGACCGGCTCGGGGATACTGGGCGGGCGCGCCCGATCCGGGTGGGCAAAGATCACCGTCTGGACCCGGTCGCGCGCCCTGAGCTTGGTGCAGCTACCGGGGGTACTCGATGTCACAGCCGGCTTGCTCGTGGCCACGGTCAAACCACGGCCGGTGCCGGCGCCCCGCGGGCTAAGCGCCGCTCCGCGAGGACGCCGAAGGTGCGGCGAGCGGGTGCCCCTCCATGCGGGGGGTTTCGGCCGGCCGCGCGCTAGCCGGTGCCCGTCACTGAGAACACTCTGTCGAGGCCCGCCAACGGCGGCTTGGTCCTGATGAAGAACCGAGGGGAAGGACGGAGATGCACATAACCGGGCTAGTCGCACGCACACTCGACGGCGTCAAGGGCCACAACCGTCGAGCCGCTCGCCGGACCCCCCCGTTCGGGGGTTGACGGCCTGACTGCTGCATTGGCGCCGCAGCACCGGGCAACACGTTTAGGGAGCCCGGATGCCAGACAAGCCCTTCACGGCGGTGCTTTTCCCTGGCCAGGGCAGCCAGACCGGCGACATGCGCGAGGTGGTCGAGCGCGAGGCGCCCGAGCTGCTCGAGGCCGCCCTCGACGCGGTCGGTGACGACCCCTTCGCACACGCGGAGGAGA
>JBKPFJ010000036.1:0-18729 GCA_046728795.1 Actinomycetota bacterium
GAGCACGCGAGCGACCGAGGACGCCGCCAGGCGCCGGCTATGGCGTCGGCGGGCCTCCGACGCGAGAGCCAAGCATGGCAAGGACGCAGGGAGCGACGCGTGCGCGAGCACGCGAGCGACCGAGGACGCCGCCAGGCGCCGGCTATCGCGTCGGAGGCCGGATGTCGATGGGGCGGATGGCGTGCTCATCCGGGAGCTTGTCGAGCACCTCGCGCACGATGATCGCGACGTCTCGCTCGTCGTGGCCGAAGTCGTCGAGGAACGAGCGCAGCGCCGTCCAGGTGATCTTGAGCTGGGCCGGGGTGAGGTCGAGCCGGTAGGCGACCTCGTCCGGTCCGATGAGGTGCAGGTCCTCGTCCGCCATCGGTCGGAACGGTACCTTCCCAACATGTCGCATTGGGTGCTCACCGGCTCGCTCGAGAACTTTCGCGCCACGCGCGAACACGGCTTCCGCGTGATCGGCGCGAAGGAGCGCCGGCGGCGCATGGCGGAGCAGATCGAGCCGGGTGACCGGATCGTGTTCTACGTCACCGGGGTCCAGGCCTTCGGTGGCGTCGTCGAGGTGACGGGCGAGATGTACGAGGACAGGGAGCGGATCTGGCCGGGCAAGCCTTCGAAGCCCGACCCCTATCCGTGGCGCTTCGAGACGAAGCCGGTCGTGGTGCTCGACGAGGAGAGCTTCATCCCCGCCGTGGAGCTCGCGGGCGAGCTCGAGCACGTGCGAAGGTGGCCCGCGGAGCACTGGCAGCTCGCCTTCCAGGGCCAGCTCCGCACCGTCTCGCAGGCCGACGCCGAGCTGCTCGAGCGACGCATCCGCGAGGCATCTCTCGCCGCGGCGTGAGCGTGCTGCACGAGCGCCACTACTCGCTCGAGGAGGCGAACGACACGCTCGACTGGGTCAAGGACCGTCTCGAGCGGCTGCGCTCGGCCCGTTCCCGGCTCGGGGACCGCGAGGCGCGCGAGGTCCTCGGCGACGCCGCGCCGGGCAACGGGGGCGGCTCGGCCGGCCGCTCGGTGTCGGAGGGATTCGTCGAGCTGCGCACCGTCCTCGGCGAGCTCCAGGAGCGGGACATCGTCCTGCGTGACCTCGACCGCGGCCTCGTGGACTTCCCGTCGCTGCGCGAGGGCGAGGAGATCTACCTCTGCTGGGAGGAGGGCGAGCCCGAGATCGGCTTCTGGCACGAGCCGGAGACCGGATTCGCCGGCCGGCGCCCGCTCGGGGGATGAGCGGCGAGCTCCGCAAGCTCCTGGAGAGCTGGCGCCGGCTGAACTTCGAGCAGAAGGTCGCCGCGGTCGGGGCGCTGCTCCTGATCGTCTCCACCTTCGGCCCCTTCTCGTTCGTGGAGCTCGCCGAGGTCCTCACCGCGGTCGGGGTGCTCGCGCTGCTTCGCGCGCGCGCCGACGGCAAGCAGTTCCACCTCCCGTTCGGCGACGGAAGCGTGGTCTTCGCGGCGGGCTGCTGGGCCGCGTTCCTGATCGTGGTGAGGCTCTTCGACCGCCCGCTGGGGCAGAACCTCCTGGCGCTCGCCTGCGCGGGCATCCTGATGGTGGCGGGCGCGGCCGAGAAGCGAAAGCGGCCGGCCGACGACCTCCCCCCGGAGGAGGCACCGGCCGACCGCCTCCACGCCGGGGGAGGGGAGAATCCTGACTAGCTCGACTCCGCCGGGGTGGCGACCTCGGCGGGGGCGGGGAGCTGCTTCCGCGTCTTGTCCCAGTCGCAGGGGGATTGGCGCGCGCCCTCGTGCGGCACGCCGACCAGCTGCCCGCCGTGACAGCGCTCGGCATCGACCCTCCGGCGCGGGTTGCGGATGCCCACTAGGCCGAGCACCCCACCGAGCGCCACGAGCGTGGCGGCGATCCCGACCCCTAGGCGGAAGGAGCTCGTCGCCGCGTCCTCGGCCGCGTCGTCCACGCGGCGCGCGACGGTCGGTGGCTGCCCGTGCAGCTCGACCTTCGCCAGGGGCTCGCGCTTGGCGCTCTCGATCGCGCCCGACAGCCCGCGCCTTGAGGCGAGCGGGCCGAGCTCGTCGTCGAGCTTCGACGCGAACTGCGCGGCCACCACGGCGCCCACTGCCGCGATCGCCACGAGGCCGGCCACGCGGGCGATCGCGTTGTTCACCCCGGAGGCGATCCCCGCGTTGTGCTCGTCCGCATCGGCGAGCACGGTGGCGGTCAGCGGGGCCACCGTCATCGACAGGCCGAGCGCGAACAGCAGCAGCCCCGGCAGCAGGCCGGTCCAGTAGTTGACCGACGCGTCGATCATCGCGATGAGGACGAGACCCGCCGCCGCGACGAGCGGTCCCACGCCCATGAAGAAGCGCGGGCCGTATCGGTCCGCGAGCCCGCCGAACCGCGCGGAGAGGAGGAACATCACGATCGTCACGGGCAGCCCGGTCAGGCCCGCCTCTAGTGCGTCGAAGCCCGCCACCTGCTGGAGGTAGAGGACGAGGAAGAAGAACAGCAGCCCGAGTCCGCCGTACATGGCGAACGTCTCGATGTTCCCGGCCGCGAAGTTGTGCCGCCGGAACAGGCCCAGCGGCAGCATGGGCGCCGGCGCCCGCGCCTCCCAGAAGAGGAAGGAGGCGAAGAGGACGGCGCCCAGCAGGAGCGGCAAGAACACCGCCGGGTCGCCCCACCCGCGCAGCGGCTGCTCGATCAGTCCGAACGTCATTCCCGCGAGCCCTAGCGCGCAGAGCGCCGCGCCAAGCACGTCGACCGTGCCCCGGCGCGTGCCCTCCGCGCGCCCCGGCACGACCCGCAGGATCAGCAGGATGGTGCCCACCACGAGCGGCACGTTGATCGCGAAGATCCAGCGCCAGGAGGCGGAGTCCACGAGCTGGCCGCCGATCAGGGGGCCGAGCACGGTCCCGATCCCGCCCCAGGCCGTCCAGGCACCGACCGCGCGGCCCCGCTCGGCCTCGCTGAAGGTGGCCACGATCACTGCCAGTGCCGCCGGCGTGAGCAGCGCGCCGGCGACGCCCTGAAGCGCCCGTCCCGCCACCAGCACCTCGATGCTCGGGGCGAGCGCACACAGGACGGAGGTCGCCCCGAAGGCCCCCACCCCGAGGGCGAACACCCGGCGCTCGCCGAAGATGTCACCGAGCGAGCCCCCGATCAGGAGCAGCGAGCCGAGCGTGACGAGGTAGGCGTTCGACGTCCACTGCTGCCCGGCCAGCCCCCCGCCCAGGTCACGCTCGATGGCCGGGAGTGCGACGTTGACCACCGTGGCGTCGACCGTGACGACGGTCGTGCCCAGGATGCAGGCGACGAGTACGAGCCGCTTAGTCCTCGAAGAAGGCGTAGCCGTACTCCCCCCGCTTGAGCGCCAGCTTGGCGATCGCCACCATGCGCTCGTCGTCATTCGCCTCGATCTGGTCGAGCGACAGCTTCACTCGCCCGGCGGCCCGCTCGCAGAAGGTCTGCGCGATGTAGCGCTCCTGCCCCGATGGCTCGACCCCGTGCTCCTCGAAGATGCTCGTGACCCGGGAGAGCACGGCGATCTGGGCGTAGACGTCCGAGACGGCGTCCGACAGCCGCTTCTGCTGGAACTGGCGCTCCGCGATCGCCGCCTTGTGCTCGCGCAGCAGCGACTCGGTGACCGACCGCAGCCGCTTGACCTGCTCGCCGACCGCGTCGGCCAACGGGGCGAGCTCCTCGTGCGCGCGGGTCACGCGGTCGGGGCGCACGCCCCGGGCGATGCGTCCGGCCACGTAGTCGGCCAGCACTCCCAGCGAGCCGATCGGGTCGCCGAGCGACACGTCGCCGAGCTCGCGCAGCTCGTCGCCCAGCGGCTTCATTCCGGCGAGTGCGATGAAGGCGCGCATCACGTCGTTGGCGCCCTCGAAGATCGGGAATATCCGCGTGTCGCGCAGGATCTTCTCGTAGGGCTCGTCGCGCATGTAGCCGGCGCCGCCCTTGAGCTGGAGCGCCCGGTTCACCTGGTACCAGAGGAACTCCGTCCCGGAGACCTTGCAGATGGCCGACTCGAGCGAGTAGTCGGGCATCCCGGCGTCGACCAGGCCGGTCGTGAGGTAGGCCATCGACTCGAGGCCGAACAGGTACGAGACCATCCAGCCGATCTTGTCCTGGACGAGCTCGAAGCCGGCGAGGGGGAGGCCGAACTGGCGCCGCGCCTTGGCGTGCTCGATCGTAAGGTCGAGCATTCGCTTGGCGCCCCCGACCGAGCCGGTGCCGAGCGACAGCCGCCCGTTGTTCAGCACGTGCATGGCGATCCTGAACCCCTCCCCGGGCTCGCCGAGCACGTTCTCGGGCGGGATGCGCAGGTCGTTGTAGACCAGCTCGCGGAGGTCGTTGCCGCGCAGGCCCAGGGTGTCGAAGCGCTTGCCGACCTCGAAGCCCTTCATGCCCTTCTCGACGATGAACGCCGTGTGCTCGCCTTCGCCGGTCGCGGCGAAGGTGACGAGCACGGAGCCCTTGTCGCCGTTGCCGATGTAGTGCTTCGTGCCGTTGAGGCGCCACGAGCCGTCGGCCTGGCGCTCCGCGCGCGTCTCCATCGACTTCACGTCGGAGCCCGCGTTCGGCTCGGTGAGCGCGAACGCGGCGAGCTTGCGCCCGCTCGTGAGATCCGGCAGGAAGCGCGCCTTCTGCTCGTCGCTCCCGAACAGAACGATGCCCTTCATGCCGATCGACTGGTGGACCCCCATGACCACGGACAGGGTCGGATCGACCTGGGCGAACTCCTCCGACACACGGCAGTAGCCGGTCTGCGAGAGGCCCTGGCCGCCGTACTCCTCCGGCACGTAGAGGCCGAGCAGTCCGCGTTCGCCCATCTCCCTGATCACGCCGTCACCCACCCAGCGCTTCTCCTCGACCGCGCGCGCGTCGTATGGGAGCTCGCGCACCGCGCTCACCAGCGTGCGGATCTTGTCCTGCTCGGCCGGGTCGGGCTTGGGGAAGGGGAAGACGAGCTCCTCGTGGATCTCCCCGAGGAAGAGGGACTTCGCAAACGACGAGACGCGCTCCTCCTCGCGGGGGCGCTGGATCGTGGTCGCCGCCTCCACCTAGAGGGAGTCGGCCGGCCGGGGCTCTGGGCCGACGTACAGGGCGGTTGGCCTGATCAGGCGACCCTCCCGCTTCTGCTCCAGGATGTGCGCCGCCCAGCCGGCGACGCGGGCAGAGGAGAACATCGGTGTGAACAGCTCGGGCGGCACGTCCGCGAAGTCGAGCACCACGGCGGACCAGAACTCGACGTTCGTGGCCAGCACGCGATCAGGCTTGCGAGCCTGGAGCTCGGCGAGCGCCGCCTCCTCGAGCCGTTCGGCCACCTCGAGCCGCGGAGCGCCGATCTCGCGTGCGGTGCGGCGCAGCACACGCGCGCGCGGATCCTCCGCCCGGTACACGCGGTGCCCGAAGCCCATGAGGCGCTCGCCCGAGTCGAGCTTGCGCCGGACATACGCCGTCGCGTCGTCCTCGCCCGCCATCTCGTCGAGCATCTGGAGGACGCGCGAGGGGGCACCGCCGTGGAGCGGGCCGCTGAGCGCGCCGACGGCTGCGGACAGGGCCGCGGCGACGTCCGCGCCGGTCGACGCCACCACGCGGGCGGTGAAGGTCGAGGCGTTCATCCCGTGCTCCGCGGCGGAGATCCAGTAGGCGTCAATCGCCTTCACGTGGCGGGGGTCCGCCTCCCCGCGCCAGCGGATGAGGAAGCGCTCAGGGATGGAGCGTGCCTTGTCGACCTCGCGCTGGGGGACGGGCGGCCGGCCGGCGCCGCGGGCCGACTGGGCCTCGAACGAGAGCGCCATCACCGACACGCGCGCGAGGTCGGCGCGCGCCTGCTCGTCGGAGATGTCGATCAGCTGGCGGAGCCCCCACTCCGGGCCGAGCATCGCGAGTGCCGACTGGAGGTCCACGCGCGGATCGCCGGTGCGGACGGCGAGCGGGTGCGGCTCGGCCGGCGGAAGGCCCGGCTCGTAGGCCCCGTCCACGAGCAGGCCCCAGACCTTCTCGAAGGGCACGCGCCCGACCAGCTCCTCGATGTCCACCCCCCGGTAGCGGAGCGCCCCGCCCTCCCTGTCGGGCTCCGCGATCTCCGTGGCGAAGGCGACTACGCCCTCGAGCCCGGACTGGACCTCGGCGACCTCGGCCATGAAGGCGTGAGGATACCCCGCGCCAATGGCCGGGCCGGGGCGGCCGGGTGACTGCCGCGACTCAGGACTCGGCGGTGCGCGGCTCCGCGCCGCCGTCCGTCCGCCTGCGGCGCACAGCGGTCAGGCCGGCCGCGGCGAGGAGCGCGGCCGCGGCAGCGCCGAGGGCGGCTGGCAGCCACGGGAACCCGCCGCCGGAACCGGGCTCGGCCGGAGGCGTGACCACCTCGACCACTCGGGTGTCGAGCGGCCGGGGGTGCAGCCCGCGCAAGGTCGAGGCCGGGAAGGGCTCGAGCCCCCGGGTGATGCGGCGGTAGGCGGCTACGGTGTTGTCGGCCATGTGAGACCAGGTGTACGCGCCCGCGGCGGGGTCGTAGCCGCCGCCGAAGTAGCGCGAGCCGAGCACGACCTGGACGCTGAAGCGGTCTCGCGCGTCGCCCGCCCTCACAGTGAGCGTCGCCCGGTACCAGCCGGACGGGTGCTTCGGGGGCGGCGCCGGCGGCCCACCCTCGGGGATCGCGGCGAGCAGCGCCCGGTCCTTCACCTCGTGGCAGCCGTTTGACCCACAGACCTTGGCTGAGGACACCTCCTTGGCGGCCGCGGGCGCGGCGGCGAGGAGCAGGAGTGGCAGTCCGAGGATGTAGGCAGCTCTTTTCATGCCTCCTCTACAACCCGCGCCGGCCGCCGGTTCCCGCCTCAGGGGAGGGAGCGCGCGATCGCCACTGCGCGCGACCGGGAGATCTCTCCCTCGATCCGCACGAGCAAGCGGCCGCGCTCGACGAGCAGCACGTTCCCGGCCAGGCGGAGCGAGTCCTCGCGGAGCTCGCCCGATGGCGTGCGGTAGAAGAACTCGTGCGGCGCGCCGGCCACCCACACGGCCGGGTAGCGGCCGACCCGCAGCCGCTCCACCGCCGTCGCCTGGGTGCCGATCTTCCCCACGTAATCCGGGTGGAGATCGCCGCGGAACTCGGTTATCAGCAGTCCCAGTCCGGTCTGGCGCGCCCGGGGCAGCCCGGGCCGCGGCCGGTAGGCCAGCCCGGCCTCGCCGCCTGGCGTCTCGCCGCGCAGGTAGGACCCGTCGGGCGGGCCGAGCTCGGCGGGAACGAGCAGCGGGAAGTCGACGGACCGCCGCAGCTCTGCGAGCGACGTGCGGCGTCCCAGCTCCGGCATGGTCCTGGCGGGCGGCGGCAGGGTGGGCCTGCGTTCGACCGTCGCCCCGCGCAGCCCGAGGAAGTCGAGCACGGCGTGGCGCGCGCCCGGCACCGCCGCCATTACCGCCCCGGCGAGCAACAGGAGCGACGCGAGCGCGATCGCGAGGGCGCGCGGCAGCACGAAGCGCGGGCGCGCTCTGACGGGCTCGGCGGCCAGGCGCTCGGCGACGGCCGCGGCCAGCCCCGGCGAGTCCGGGAATCGCAGCTCCGCGCCGAGACGAGCGAGGTCGCGCTCCAGGTCAGGCATCGCGCGCCTCCAGCTCGTCCCTGAGGCGGCCGAGGGCGCGCGACAGCCGCGACTTCGCCGTGCCGCGTGCCACCCCCAGCGTCGCCGCCGTCTCAGCCTCCGAGAGCTCCAGGAAGTAGCGGCAGGCGATCGCGGTCCTGTCGCGGTCGTCGAGGTGCTCGACGGCCTCCAGGAGCTCGGAGCGCCGCTCGGCGCCGAGGAGCGCCGCCTCGGGAGACGGGACCGCATCCCCCGGACGGCGCTCCTTGGCGGCGCGCAGCGCGAGCCGCTCGCGCCGCCCGGCGGCGACGCGCCGGTTGCGCGCCTCGTTGGACACGATCTTCAAGAGCCAAGGCCGGAACGGGGCACCGGAGCGGAATCGGCGGAGCGCGCGGTGGGCGTTCAGGAAGCCATCCTGCGCGGCCTCCTCGGCATCGGCGGCCGACCCCGTTATGAGCCAGGCCGTGCGGAATGCGATCGTCTGGTGCAGTTCCACGAGCTCTCCGTACGCGCGGAGGTCGCCTCGCTTGGCTCGCGCGACGAGCTCCGCTTCGTCCAGTGGCCGGTCCTCCACCGTGCTCGTTCTACAGCCGCCGGCGGCGGCCGGTTCCATGAGGCCGGCCGCTCGCCTAAGCAGGGTGTCCCTGAGCTTCCGCGACCATGTGTCCCGAAAAGTCAGGGATCCCCGGCGGGCGGGCTTGGGAACGTGGGCGCGCGCGGAGGAGGCCGGCCGCCGCGGGTCGCTAGGCTCGCCCATCGCATGCCGATCCTCGCCGACCACGTCGCGGAATACCTGCGGGGCCTGAGGCCGGACCGCTCCGACGTGATGCTCGAGATAGAGGCGGTCGCCGAGCGCGACGGGGTGCCCATCGTGCACTGGGAGGCCGGATGCCTCCTAGCCACCCTGTGCCGGGCCCTCGACCCCGTGGTGCTCGAGGTGGGCACGGCTATCGGCTACTCGACCCTCCACATGGCCGAGCAGCTCGAGCGCGGCCGGGTGGTCACGCTCGAGATCGACCCCGACCGCGCCCGGCAGGCGCGTGACTTTCTCGGCCGCGCGGGCGTGGCTGACCGCGTGGAGCTGGTGGAGGGCGACGCCCGGGAGACGATCGTGGCGCTCGACGGGCCGTTCGACCTGCTGTTCATCGACGCCGCCAAGGATCAGTACGCGACCTACCTCGAGCTCGCCGAGCCGAAGCTCACCGAGCGAGCGGTCCTCGTGGTGGACAACCTGCTCATGTCCGGCGAGGTGGCCCTGCCCCCGGAGGCCGAGACGCGCTGGCGCGAGGAGTCGCTGACCTCGGCCCGGGCCTTCAACGCCGAGCTGCTCGAGGGCCGCGGGTGGGTGGGAAGCGTGCTGCCGGTCGGTGACGGCGTGGGGCTGGCCGCGCGCAGGCCGTGACCGCAAGGGAAAGGACGCGGCGCGCACTGCCCGCCGTGCTCTTGATCCTGGGCGTCTCCCAGCTCGCCCTCGGGCTCTGGATGGTGATCAGCCCCGGCTCCTTCTACGACGCGCTGGGCCCGTTCGGCGAGCGCAACGACCACTACCTGGCCGACGTGGCCACGTTCTACCTGGCGCTCGGAGCGGCGGCGCTCGTGGCGGCCCGCACGCCCGGGTGGCGTCTCCCGGTGCTGGGCTTCGCCGCGATCCAGTACACGCTCCACGCCGTCAACCACCTAGTCGACATCGGCGAGGCTGACCCCGGCTGGGTCGGCCCCTTCGACTTCGTCACGCTCGCGCTGTCCGCCGCCGGTCTCGCCTGGCTTACCGAGGTGGCAAGACGCTGAGGGTCTTCGTCGCGGGGGCGACAGGGGCGATCGGGCGCCCGCTCGTACCGAAGCTGATCGCCGCGGGTCACGAGGTGACCGGAATGACGCGCTCCGAGGAGCGCGCCGCAGCGCTCCGCGAAACGGGCGCCCGCGCCGTTGTGCTGGACGTTTTCGACCAGGAGGGGGTCCGCGCGGCGATCGCCGAGGCGCGGCCCGAGGTGCTCGTGCATCAGCTGACCGCGCTCCCCGAGCGGATTGACCCGCGAGACCGCTCCGTTTACGACGCCACCAACCGCCTTCGCAGGGAGGGCACGCGCGTCCTCCTCGCGTCCGCGCGCGCGGCGGGCGCCCGGCGGGTCGTCGCGCAGAGCATCGCGTTCGCCTACGAGCCGGAAGGCGACATGATCAAGGTGGAGAATGCCCCGCTCATGCGCGACGCGCCCGGACCGTTCGGGGACGGGGTCCGCGCGGTCCGCGACCTCGAGGCGCAAGTAATGGAAGCGCAGGGGCTCGAGGGTCTCGTGCTCCGCTACGGATTCTTCTACGGGCCCGGAACCTTCTACGCGCGGGACGGCAGCATGGCGGCCGACGTCCGCCGTCGACGCATGCCGATAGTGGGAAGCGGCGCCGGCATGTTCTCCCATGTCCACGTTGAGGATGCCGCCGACGCCACGCTGGTTGCCGTCGAGCGCGGCGCAGCCGGCGTCTACAACATCGTCGACGACCAGCCCGCGCCGCTGCGCGAGTGGGTGCCTGTGTACGCAGATGCGATCGGGGCCAAACCACCGTGGCGACTGCCTGCATGGCTTGCGCGGCTGGTCGCCGGTAAGGCGGCCACCGTGATGGCAACGGAGCTGCGCGGCGCCTCGAACGAGAAGGCGAAGCGCGAGCTTGGCTGGACGCCGGCCCACGCGAGCTGGCGGCGGGGCTTCCGAGACTCGCTCGCCTGACGCCTACTGGTTCGCCTCGAGCGACAGCACCACGAACAGGCCGGTGGAGACGAACACGACCCCGATGCCCGCCGCCAGCAGGCTCCTCGACTTGATCAACGAGCCGAGCACGCCGACCGCGAAGCCGATCCCAAACAGGACGAAGAAGAGCGACGGGGAGACCGGGAAGTCTCCCTCGCCGCCGGGCGCCTGCAGGTCGGGGAGCTGCGCGAGGACCGCGCCGAGGAGGCCCACGGGCGCGAAAGTATCCTTCACGCGGTGAGCGCGGAGTTCCAGTCGGCCGAGGACGCCCGCGACGGCCTGGCACGGGTGGGCTACCTCGCGGACGAGCCCGCGGCGCTCGTGTCCTACCTGGCCAGCCGGCTCGGGAAGCCCGTCCTGGTCGAGGGTCCGGCTGGGGTCGGGAAGACGGAGCTTGCCAAGGCGCTGTCCCGCGCCACGGAGCGAAGGCTGATCCGGCTCCAGTGCTACGAGGGGCTCGACGAGGCCAAGGCGCTGTACGAGTGGAACTACCGCAAGCAGCTGCTGCGCATCCAGACGGAGGCCTCGCCGGAGGGCGAAGCCGGCCGCGGCTGGCAGGATGTCCGGGACGACATCTTCGGCGAGGAGTTCCTGTTGTCCAGGCCGCTCCTCACCGCCATCTCGACCGACGCGCCGGTGGTGCTCCTGATCGACGAGATCGACAAGACCGACCAGGAGTTCGAGGCGATGCTGCTCGAGGTGCTGTCGGACTTCCAGATCTCCATCCCCGAGCTCGGGGTGGTCGAGGCGCGCACTCGCCCGCTCGTGCTGCTGACGTCGAACAACTCGCGCGAGCTCACCGAGGCGCTGAAGCGCCGCTGCCTGTACCTCTGGCTCGACTACCCGACGGTCGAGCGCGAGCTGGAGATCGTACGCCTGCACGAGCCCGAGCTCGACGACCAGGTGGCGCGCAAGCTGGTGGAGGTCGTGCACATGGTGCGTCAGCTCGATCTGAAGAAGCCGCCGTCGATAGCCGAGTCGATCGACTGGGCCCGGGCCCTGATGCTGCTCGGCGCCGAGGACGTGGACGGCGCCGTGCTCCAGAGGACGATGAGCATCATCGTGAAGCACCGCACCGATCTCGACCTCGTGGCCGAGCGGGTGGGCGTCAAGCTGGGCGATGGCTTCCGGCGCGCGGGCTAGCGGCCTGTTCGGCGGCATGCCAGAGCCGCCGGGGCCGCCGGGGATGGCCTCCCGGCTGCTCGAGTTCGCGGACGAGCTCCGGCGCGAGGGCATGGCGGTGGGGACGTCCGAGCTGCTCGACGCCTTCCACGCGCTCGACGCCGTGAGCTGGACCGACCGCGAGGACTTCCGCGAGGCGCTCGCGGCCACGCTCGCGAAGTCCCAGGAGGACCGGCACGTCCTCGATCTCGTGTTCGACCGGTTCTTCTTCCGCGCGGTCGAGCGGGAGGCCGTCGAGCGCGGCCTCAAGGAGCAGAGCTTCAGGGGCGAGGGCGGTGGCGACCGGCTCGACCTCGACGAGCTGCGAGAGCGGATCGGCGACGCGATCCGCCGCGGCGCCGACGGCGAGATGCGCGACCTGGCGCGGCTCGCCATCGCGGCGTTCGGGCGCCAGGGAGAGGGCTCCGGAGTCATCGGGGTCGACGTGCAGCGCATCCGTCGCACGCTCGGCCTGCGCACGGAGAGGTCCGGGGCCGAGTTGCCCGACCCCGACACCGTGCCGCGCGACCAGCTCCAGCGCTTCGAGCGCCACGTGCGGCGCGAACTCGAGCGCCAGATGATCGAGCGTACCCGGGCGCTCCCGCCCGCCAAGCCGCTGCGCGAGCTCGACCGCGCCCTGCCGAGCAATCCGGCGCAGGACCTGAGCCAGGTGCATCGGGTGGTCGCCCAGCTCAAGCGACGGCTGGCGACGCGGGGGAGCGAGCTGCGCGGGCGCCGACGCTCCGCGGTCGTCGACGTGCGGCGCACGATGCGCGCCTCGCTCGAGACCGGCGGCGTGCCGCTCAACCTCAAGCACCGCCCGCGCCGTCCACGCCGCCCCGAGCTCTACGTGCTCTGCGACGTCTCCACGAGCGTCACGAGCGCGAGCGTCTTCTTCCTGAGCGTGCTTCATGCCCTCCACGATTCCTTCCGCAAGCTGCGCTCCTTCGTCTTCGTCGAGCGGATCTCCGAGGTCACGGACGTCTTCGAGCGGGAGCGCTCCTTCGAGGCGGTCTCGCGGGCGATCGCCACCGACGCCGGCGTGGCCGACGTCTCGGGCTACACGGACTACGGGCGCGTGTGGCTCGAGTTCCTGGGTCAGGTGGTGGACGACCTCGACCCGCGCTCCACGGTGATCGTCCTGGGCGACGCCCGCACGAACGGCCGCGAGCCTCACGCGCGGGTGTTCGCACGCGTCGCGGCGGCGGCCGGACGCACCTTCTGGATCAACCCCGAGCCACGCCTCTACTGGAACTACGGAGACTCCGTGATGGCCGCCTACGAGCCGTACTGCGACGGCGTCTTCGAGTGCTGGACCACCAAGCAGCTCGAGGCGTTCGTGAACGCGGTGGCCGACATGCGTCCCGCGGCGGCCGCCTAGATGCCGCCGGCGGGCGTCGGCAGGCACTACAGCGGTACCCGCGCCGCCGACTACCTCGACTATCAGCGCCCAATGGGCGAGCTGGCCGCCGAGCTCGACCGCTGGAAGTTCGAGCCCTACGCTCGCCCGGATGCCGTGGTAGTGGACTTCGGCTGCGGAACCGGGGCGCTGCTGGCGCGGTTGCCCGCGCGCGAGCGGATCGGCGTCGAGCCGAGCGCCCCGGCGCGGACGGAGGCCGAGGCGCGCGGCCTGCGGGTCGTGGCCACGGCGGGCGAGCTGCCCGACGCCGTTGCCGACGTCGTGATCACGAACCACGCGCTCGAGCACGCCTTGGCCCCGCTCGACGAGCTCCGTGAGCTCCACCGCTTGCTGCGCTCCGGCGGCCTTCTCGTGGCATACACGCCGATTGACGACTGGCGCGCCCAGCGCCGCGCCGCGGCCCCCGACCCGAACCACCACCTCTACACCTGGACGCCGCTCCTCATGGGCAACCTGCTCGATGAGGCCGGCTTCGACGTGCGCGAGTGCCGCGTGGTCACGCGCGCCTGGCCGCCCAGGGCAGAGCTGCTCTCGCGTCTCCCCGGCCCCCTCCCCGGCCTCGCGGGCCGCGCCTGGTCGGTCCTGCGGCGGCGACGCCAGGTGGCGGCGGTGGCCCGGCGGCCCTAGCCCTATACACTCCTCGGTGAGCAACCAGGGGGGCTCGCGGGAAGGCGGGCTGAGATAGCGCCTCCGGCCGGCAAGGCCGCCCGGCGCTGACCCTTCGAACCTGTGGGGTAATGCCCGCGGAGGGAGCTATGCAGACGAAGGCCGAGGCTCCCGCGACGGAGCCTCTCTCTTGGGAGCAGAGTGGCGTCGCGCTTAAGGGCGTGTCGCGCACGTACCCGAGCAAGCGGCGCGAGGTGACGGCGCTTGAAGCGCTCGACCTCGCCGTGGAGCCGGGCGAGGTCGTGGCCGTCGTGGGGCCGTCCGGATGCGGCAAGTCCACGCTCCTCGAGCTCGCGGCCGGGTTGCAGGAGCCGGACGACGGCCGGGTCGAGGCCGCGGGGGCTCGGAGTGCCCGCGGCCGCCGCGAGTCGTGTGCGTACATGCCCCAGCGCGATCTGCTCCTGCCGTGGCGGGACGCGCTCGGGAACGCGGGGCTGGCGCTCGAGTGCAAGGGAGTCGCCCGCCGCGAGGCGCGCCGCCGCGCCGCGCCGCTGTTCGAGCGCTTCGGCCTCGGTGAGTTCGAGCGCTCCTACCCCGCCGACCTCTCCGGCGGCATGCGCCAGCGCGTGGCCTTCCTGCGCACCCTGCTCGCGGGCCGGCCGATCCTGCTGCTCGACGAGCCGTTCGCGGCGCTCGACTCGATCACGCGGGGCTCGATGCACGAGTGGCTCGCGGACGCCCTGGCCGGGGAACCGCGCACGGTGCTGCTCGTGACGCACGACGTGGAGGAGGCCGTCTTTCTCGCTGACCGGGTGGCCGTCATGTCGCAGCGGCCGGGCCGTGTGATCGGCGAGCTCGAGGTTCCCTTCCCTCGTCCGCGCTCGCGTCGCGACGCCGTGGCCGACCCGGCGTTCGGGCGCCTGAAGGAGGAGGCCCTGGAGGTGCTCGGCGCATGAGGCGAGCCCTGCTCGTGGCTCTGCTGCTGGCCGCCTTCGTCGGCGTCTGGCAGCTCGTGGCCTCGCTGCACTCCGTGGACGACCTCACGCTTGCCTCCCCGGCCGAGACGGCCCGCGCGCTCCACGACGACTGGTCGCTCTTGATGGACAACGCGCGCACCACGCTGATCGAGGTCCTGCTCGGGCTCGCCATCGCGGTCGTCGCGGGCCTCGTCTTCGCGGTGGCCATGCACCTCAGCCGGGTGTTGCGCGAGGCCGCCTACCCGCTGTTGGTCGCCTCGCAGGCGATACCGATCGTGGTGCTGGCCCCGATCTTCGTGCTGGCCTTCGACTACGGGATCGGCCCGAAGCTGGCCATCGTCGCGCTGATCTGCTTCTTCCCCATCACCGTCAACGTGCTGGACGGGCTTCGCTCCGTCGAGCCGGAGCTGCTCAAGCTCATGCGCAGCCTGGGCGCCTCGCGGCTCCAGACGCTGACGCGCGTGGAGCTCCCCTCCGCGCTGCCGTTCTTCTTCTCGGGCCTGCGAGTGGCGGCCACGGTGTCCGTCATCGGGGCGGTGTTCGGCGAATGGGCGGGCGCGGACGAGGGCCTCGGGCGGCTCGTGCTGCTCGGCAACAACCAGCTTCAGACCCCGCGCGTGTACGCGGGAATCGTGCTCCTGACGCTTATGGCGGTGGCGCTGTTCGCGCTCGCCACGCTCGCCGAGCGCGTGGCCTGCCCATGGGAAAGGAAGGAGCTGCCCGCATGATCCGGCGCCTGCTCCCCCTGCTGGTGCTGATCTCGCTGCTTCCGGCCGCGTGCGGGGAGAAGAAGGACACGCTCTCGCCCCAGGGCTCGAAGCGCGTGGAGCTGCTGCTCGACTACTTCCCGAACGCGGACCACGCGCCGATCTACACGGCCCAGGCGAAGGGCTACTTCGACCAGGCCGGGCTCGACGTGAAGATCCGCCAGCCCGCCGACCCGGCCGCGCCGATCAAGGAGGTCGCGGCCGGCCGTGTGGACCTGGCGATCTCTTACGAGCCGGAGGTGCTGCGGGCGCGGGACAAGGGGCTGAACGTGGTGGCCGTCGGAGCGCTGGTGCGCGCCCCCCTCACCTCGATCATCTCACTGCCCAAGGCGAAGGTCCGCCGGCCCGCCGACCTCGAGGGCAAGACCGTGGGAACAGCGGGGATCGACTACCAGACCGCCTATCTCCAGACGATCCTCGCCGACGCCGGCGTCTCGCCGAGCTCGGTAAAGGAGCGCAACGTCGGCTTCAACCTGGTGCCCGCCCTGCTCACGGGCAAGGTCGACGCGATCCTCGGTGGCTTCTGGAACTACGAGGGGGTGGACCTCCGCCAGCGCGGCAAGCGGCCGCGAATCATCCACATCGAGCGCGCCGGCGTGCCGGACTACGACGAGCTGGTCTTCGTCGCCAACGCGGACGCCCTGGACCGCGACGCCCCCAAGCTGCGCGCCTTCATCGGCGCGCTCTCCCGCGGCGCCCGGGCGCTCCGTCGCGACCCGGAGGGGGGTACTCAGGGCCTGCTGGATGCGAATCCCGACCTCGACCCGAAGCTCCAGCGCGCGTCGGTGAAGGTCACCCTGCCGCTGTTCCTGCCGCCCGAGGGAAGGCCCTACGGCTGGCAGGACCCCGCCAAGTGGCAGGCGTTCGCCGCCTGGATGCGCGAGAACAAGCTGCTCGAGAAGCTCCCCGACGCGAAGGGGGCCTTCACCAACGAGCTCTTGCCCGGCGCCGGGTTGTGAACCCGCCTCTCGGACCGCGAACGTCCCTGAGCGCCCGCTATGGGGCGGCCTCCGGGACCGTTCGCGCCGGGTCGGGCCGCTATGAGTGACCCGACGAGAGGTCTAGCGCGCAGGAGTTGATGCAGAAGCGCTTGCCGGTCGGGGCGGGGCCGTCGTCGAACACGTGTCCCAGGTGGGAGCCGCAGCGGGCGCAGGTCACCTCGGTGCGCACCATGCCCAGCGTATGGTCGGGGTGCAGCTCAACGGCCTCCGCCAGCGCAGGCTCCGTGAAACTCGGCCAGCCTGTGCCGGAGTCGAACTTCGTGTCCGAGCTGAACAGCTCATTGCCGCAGGCCCCGCAGCGGTACACGCCCTCCTCCTTGGAGTAGGTGTACTCGCCCGTGAACGGTGGCTCGGTCCCCTTCTCTCGCAGCACGTGATAGCGCTCCGGGGAGAGCTCCTCGCGCCACTCCTGCTCTGTCTTATCGATCCTCATGGTCATGTAGTCGAGTCTATGCGCCGCCCGGCTCAGCGCGCGCCGAGCTGGCGGGCGGAGAAGCTGCGGAAGAGCCCGTAGTGCGTGCGGCGCGGGGGCCGCTCCCACCGCGTCGCGTACCTCGCGAACATGAGCGCCCGCCTGGGCCACCAGGCACCGATCCGCGGGCCGCCGTTGCAATGCCCGCCAGAGTACCCGGGGCGGCCTACCCAGAGGTAGGCGTCGACCCTGGGGTTGGACGTTTGCGTGGTCGGCGGGAGGCCGAGCCCGCGCATCCGGGGGTGGCACCAGACGTTGATGGTCCGCCAGCGGTGCGGGCCGAAGTAGCGACGGTAGTGCACCGGCCCGCGGCCATTGAAGGAGGTGGAGACGATGAACGGCTTGCCCCCCACCCTGCGAGATATGTCGAGGCCGTGGCGGATGCTGGCCGAGGTCCAGGCGTAGTGGGTTGCGTTCAGCATGAAGCCCCGCACCTTCTTGACACCGATGATGCGCAGCTGGCGGGCGGTCCGCCGCGCGGGCTCCCAATCGGAGGCGCCGGCCTCCAGGTAGATGGTCGCGTTGGGCAGCCTCGACAGCACGTTGACGCCGTAGCGCAGCATCTTCAGTCGGGCGCCGCGGCGGCTGCGCTTCAGGCAGTCGACGGTTCCAAGTGAGTCCGGCTCGAAGGCGATCACTACCCGCGACCAGCCGACGATTCGGGCGAGGCGGCGGTACCAGCGCCGCGTCCGCTTGTCCTGGCGCCGACCCCCGCCTGCGTAGTAGCGATTACAGCGCTCGCCCTGATGACGCATCACCGCGATGAGCGGCACCGCGCCGGCGCGCCGCGCCCTCGCGACGTAGCCCCCGAGCTTCGGCCCGAGTGGTCGCGAGAACCGCCCGAACCAGCGGAACTTCGGCTGGCCCGCGACCCTCCACATGAGGGCCGCCCGGTGACGGCGGTGGTGGCGCAGGTAGCGGCGCCACTGATGCCAGGACGGCTCGTGGTGATCGACGAAGAACGGCAAGCCGAGGAGCGGATTCGGAGACTCGGGGCTCACCCCGCGGGGGTCGGTGGGCGGCGCGCCTTGGAAGGCGGGGGTCGCGGCGGCTGCGGGCGCGGCGGCCACAGCCGTGAGCACGCAGCACGTGACGACGGCGGCGGATCGCACGTTTCGGGTCCCTTCTGTTGTTCGCCTACGAGGTGAGCTGACGGGCTCGGGCGGTGCCCTACGCGGCGCGTCGCCGCGATTCGCCCCAGGCCTCGGGAGGCCCTATTGGTTCCCCCGTTCCCCGCCACTCGGAGCGGCGGAGACTCGGCGGCTCATCAAGCGCCGAGCATGAAAGCAGATCCGTCGGCGGACTGTGAGAGGGAGGCTCGCGCGGCGTCCGGCCGCGACGCGGCCGTGTTCACGTCGCCGCCCCAACTCGTGCAGCGGCTGCCGTTACCGCTGTCGCGCGGGACGCCCGGGGTCGCCGCGAGGGGGGGTCCCTGAGTTTTCGGGACAGATAGTCGCGTAATGAGGAACCCCCGGTGCCGGCAGCCGGTTCGAGGCGGGAAGTGCCGAGCCGCCGCGGCAGACGTCGAGCCCCCCGCGGCCGGCCTGGGGGTTGCGCGAGCACCAGCCAGCTGGCTACCGGCGGTTCAGCTGGTGGACGACGACGAGTAAGGAGCGACTCGCGGCCACCTCGATCCGCTCGCCCCGCCGGCGCAGGCCGCGCCGCCGTCCCAGGCGAGGGGGGCGCGGCCGCCGGAGCACCCGCACCAGCAGGAAGGCGGCCACGCCGAGCAGGAAGCCGCCCGTGCCCGCCGCCACGGCGGCCGGGAGCGACACCGGGCGCGCCGGCTCGAGCGGCCGGGGCTCGGCCAGCACCGGGAGGCCGGTGACCTCCTCCGGCTCGGGCTGGGGCGAGGCTGGCTCGAGGGACTCGGGCATGGTCGGGCGAGTCTACCCAGACCTCCGGCGCCTAAGCCAGCTCGCGCTCGTATACGCGGTAGCGCTTCACGATCTTGCCCCCCATCGCCTTCATGCCTCGGTTCATTGCCTTGTTCGTCTCGAGGATCCAGCCCATCTCGCCCCACTTCTGCGGCCGGTACTGGGC
>JBKPFJ010000031.1:0-14130 GCA_046728795.1 Actinomycetota bacterium
ATGCATCACCGCCTCCTGGCCGTCGCCACGGCCGACCGTCAGCGCGGCGGGGATCGTCCTCGACGTGTTGATCACGAGCAGGTCGCCCGGGGCGAGCTGGTCCGGAAGGTCGGCGAAGCGGGCGTGCAGGAGCGGGCGCTCGGGCCCGGCGGTCACGAGCAGCCGCACGTCGTCGCGGCCGCGTCCGCGGGCCTCGGGCGGCTCGCGAGCCTCGACCAGCTCGCTCGCGGGCGCGGGCAGTGCGCTCAACCGAGCGCCTCCGCCAGCTCGCGCGCGCCGTAGCGGCCGCTCGGCAGGTTGCCCTCGAGCAGCGCGAGCAGGCCCGGGACGCTCTCGTCGGGTGGCGGGCGGTCGGAGATGTCCTCGCCGGGGAAGGCCTCCTGGTGCATGCGCGTTCGCATGTCGCCCGGGTCGTAGGCGTACACGCGCAGATCGGGTTGCTCAGCCGCGAGCACCCGCGTGAGCTGCTCGAGCGCGGCCTTGGAGGAGCCGTAGCCGCCCCAACCCTCGTAGGGCTCCACGGCGGCGTCGGAGGTCACGTTGACGATCCGGGCTCCCCGTCCCAGCAGCGGAAGCGCCATCTGAACAAGCCGGACCGGCGCCAGGGCGTTGACGCGATAGACCTCCTCGAGCGCCTCCGGCGGGTAGGCGGCGAGACGCGGCAGCGGGCTCGGGCCCAGCGCGCTCGCGTTGTTGACGAGGGCGTCGAGCCTGCCGCCGGCCGCCGCCAGGAGCTCTCGCCGATGACGCTCTTCGGCGACGTCGCCGGCCACCGCGGCCACCTCTGTCCGAGCGGCCAGCTCCGAGCGCGCGGCCTCGAGGTCGACCGCCGTCCGGGCGTCGATCACGAGTCGCCAGCCCCGCGCCGCGAGGCCGCGCGCGAGCGCCAGCCCTAGGCCGCGCGACGCGCCGGTGACGAGTGCTGCGGGCATCGACCTCGAGGCTAGGACGCGACCGTCCGGCCGCCCATTGGGAATTGGTCCTAGGCCAAAGGACCTAGCCGGGCTCGACCCAGCGCTCCCGGACGGCGAGCAGCGCGGCCTGGGTGCGATCCGTTACACCGAGCTTTGCGAGCAGGTTGCTCACGTGGGTCTTCACGGTCTTCTCGGAGATCCCGAGCTCGCGCGCGATCAGCTTGTTCGACAGCCCGCGGGCGATAAGGCCCAGCACCTGTCGCTCGCGCCCCGTCAGGTCGTCGCGGGCGGGACTGTGCCCGCGGTCGGCGAACTCCGCCATGAGGCGCGCGGTGACCGCGGGGTGCAGTAGCGCCTCGCCCGCGTACACGGTCCGGATGGCCTTGACGAGCTCCTGAGGCTCCACGTCCTTCAGCAGGTAGCCCGCGGCCCCTGCGCGAACCGCTGGGAAGAGCTTGTCGTCGTCGAGAAAGCTCGTGAGCGCGATCACCCGCGTGGAGGGGCGCTCCTCCCGGATGCGCCGAGTCGCCTCGACCCCGTCGACCCGCGGCATCACCAGGTCCATGAGCACGACGTCCGGAGAGCGCTCGCGCACTTCGGCGAGCGCGTCCTCACCGTCGGATACGTCGGCCACGACGTCAATGTCGTCCTGGAGCTCGAGGAAGGTGCGCAGCCCCTGCCGCACCACGGCGTGGTCGTCAGCGATCAGGACGCGGATGGGCCGCATCGTCCACCTCCAGCCTGACCCTGGTTCCCCGACCGGGGCGCGAGACGATCGCGAGCGCCCCGCCCAGTGCGTTCGCGCGCTCCTCCATCGATGTCAGGCCGAGGCGGCGCGAGCGCAGCGCCGGCGCCTCCGGCTCGAAGCCGACCCCGTCGTCCTCGACGGTCATCACGAGCCCGCCGTTACGTTCCTCGAGTCCCACCGCGAGCCGCTGTGCGCCCGAATGGCGGAGGGCGTTCTGGAGCGCCTCCTGAGCGATGCGGAAGACCTCCTCGTCCAGCCCTGGCCGCAGCCGGGGCTCGCCCGAAGTCTCGATGTCGATCCGCCGTCTGTGGACCCGCCGCAGGACCTCGACATGCTTGCGGAGCGCCGCCGCCAGGCCCTCGCTCTCCACCGCCGCCGGGCGCAGTTGGAAGACCAGCGACCGAAGTTCCTGGATCGCGTCCTGAGCGAGCTCCTGGACGCGCTGCACCTGTGAGCGCGCGTCGCCGGGCTCGCGCTCGAGCAGCGTCGCGGCGGACTGCGCAGCAAGCACCACGGCGAAGAGCTTCTGCACCACCGAGTCATGCAGGTCCCTAGCGAGGCGGTTCCGTTCCTCGGCGGCGGTCAGCTCGCGGCTGCGCTCGTAGAGGCGGGCGTTCTCGATCGCTATCGCGGCATGGGGAGCGAGCAGCTCGATCAGCCCCTGGTCCTCCGAGCTGAACTCGGCGGCGCCCTCACGGTCCGTGAGGTAGAAGGCCCCGAGGATTCCGGAGCGAGAGACGATTGGCACGCCGAGGAACGAGCTCATCCTCGGGTGCGCCCTGGGCCACCAGCCGCGGAAGCGCGGGTCGCCCTGGATGTCCCCCGTCCGGTAGGACTCCTCCGACTCCAGCATCGCGCCGAGCAGCCCGTGGGTGCGCGGCAGCGGCCCCATCTCGGCGATGAGCTCGTCGCTCATGCCCGAGGTGATGAATTGAGCGAAGTTGCCCTCGCCATCCGGAATTCCCAGGGCGGCGTAGCGGGCGCCGGCCAAGGCCCGCGCCGCGTGCACGATTCGCTCGAGCACGCGCTCCACGGATCGCTCCGCGGCGATGGCCAGCACGGCCTCGCTCATCGCCTCGAGCGCACTGCTGGCGCGGTCGCTCATCGCAGCTCCACGATAGGCCGCGCGCCGACCGGCCACTATCGGCCGGAAGACCGAGCCGGGCTACGCCGCTTGCCTTACGTCCAGCTCGAACCAGACCTCGGTGTGGGGCTCCGCCTCGACGCCCCAGCGGGCTGACAGCTGCTCCACGAGGAAGAGCCCGAATCCCCTCGCGGGATCGGCGTCCACGTCCGGCGGGGGTGGGAGCCGGAAGCCGGAGCCGCGGTCACGCACCGCCACGCGCAAATGGTCCCCGACCAGGTCGAGCTCCATGGACACTACGTTCCCGTCGACGCGGGGGTGCCGGACGCTGTTCCCGACGACCTCGCTCACGAGGAGCATCAGGTCCTCAGCGCTGCGGTCGTCAATGGCCGGGCAGAAGACAGCCGCCACGGCGCGGCCCACGGCGGCAGCCTCCGGTGAGGCCGGGAGGGTGACCTCCACCCGCCCGGCGAGGTGGGAATTGCCCGTCATCTGCGATGGATGGTTCCCGGGACGGGCCTCGATCATGCCTCGTCACTCCCGGACCTGGGTATGGAAAGGCCATGAAAACACTAGGCAGGGTCTCAGCCGTGGCCACCGTGCTAGGCGCCGCACTGATCGGGGCGTTCGGCTTGGGAGGCGCTCGGGGGCAGACAGCACAGTGCGCCGGGGAGGAAGCGACGATCACCGGCTCGGGCACGATCAAGGGCACGAGCGGCCCGGACGTGATCGTCGGCAGCGCGGGGAAGGACCGCATCTTCGGGCGCGGCGGGAATGACACGATCTGTGGTGGTCAGGGCAACGACCGGCTCTTTGGAGGGAGCGGAGACGACCGGATCGGCGGCGACGACGGCACCCTGGGCGGGCCCTCAGAGCCCGGCGGCAACGACGTGATCCACGGCGGCCCAGGCGACGACGAGATGATCGGCGAGAGCGGCAACGACCGCATCAGCGCCGGAGCGGGCGACGACTTTGCCGCCGGGCAGGGCGGCAGCGACCGGGTCAAGGGCGGCCGTGGCGGCGATGCGCTGTTCGGCGGCCCGCGGACGGACCTCGTCGTGGGAGGCCCGGGCAACGACCACCTCCAGGGCAACCTGGGCGACGACCGTGTGAACGGAGGCCCGGGCGACGACGAGATGGACGGTGACAACCCGCCGGTCCCGAATCCGCCGGTTCCCGAGCCCCCGGGCACCAATGACCGCTGCCACGGAGCCAGCGGAACGGACACCGCCGTCCGCTGCGAGAAGGTCACGAGCGTTCCCTAGTTCAGCGAGGGATCCGCGGGCATCGTGGCCATGAGGGCGTAGCCACCGCCCTTTCGCTGAAGCGCGGTGGTCCAGAGGTCGCCCTCGCGAAAGGGGTCCTCGGGGGAGGCGGACTCGACGATCCATGCGTCCTGCTCGATCTCCCCCTCGAGCTGGCCGGGGGCCCAGCCCGCGTAGCCGGCGTAGACGCGCAGCCGCCGCAGCGAGTCGTGTGGGAGGTCCGGGTCGACGACGCCCAGCGCGCCCACGACCGGCGTCGAGGCCTCGGAGGGATCGTCGAACTCGCCGAGGGCCACCACTGCCTGGGGGGCGACCGGGCCGCCGACGCGCACGACCTCGCCGGTGTCGGCGAGCTCGGCGAGGGCGGGCACCGCCTCGGATACCTCGGACTGGGAGGCGCGGTTCAGGACCACCCCCATCGCCCCCTCCTCGCTGTGCGCCAGCACCAGGACCACCGCGCGCCGGAAGTAGTCGAAGAGCGACGGCGCGGCGATCAGCAGGCGGCCCCGCATCGAATCGCTCACGGCGAGCCCTCCCACGCGCTCTCCATGTCGGGGTAGCCGTCCACTCGCGCCACCCTCCCGTCCCGGAAGGTCCACGCCTGGACCGCCTCCTGCGTCACCTCGATGCCGCTGCCCGCGCCGCGACCCTTGAGCGAGATGGGGACGAGCACGCGATCGCCGTCCTCCACGAAGTCGGCGGGCTCCATGCGCACGTCGTCGATCGAGCCCTCGAAGCCGGCGAACCATCGCCGCACCCCCTCGAGCCCGCGGTAGGTGTCCGGTTCGGGGCTGAGCTCGGGCGACACGCTTCCCTCGACGTCGGGGTGGAGGTGCTCGAGGATCGCCTCGATGCCGCCCGCGTTGAAGGCCTGGTAGATCTCACGCACGCGGTCGACATTGCTCACAATCCGCAGTATGCCGCGAACCCGGATCCTCTCGATCATCCATCAGCGCGACGCCGGCAGCGGCGTGTTCGCCGACATCGACGCTGAGCTTGACGAATGGATGCCGCCCGAGGCGCCGCCTCCCTCCCTCGAGGACTACGACGCGGTGATGGTGTTCGGCGGTGCGATGAACGTCGACCAAGAGGAGCGGCTGCACTGGCTCCGTCCCGAGAAGGAGCTGCTCCGCGAGGTGCTCGACCGAGGGCTGCCCGTGCTCGGAGTCTGCCTCGGCTCGCAGCTACTGGCGGAGGCCGCGGGCGCCGAGCCGCGCCCGGCGCGTGAGCCGGAGATCGGCTGGCACGAGGTCGAGCTCATGTCCGAGGCCTCGGACGACCCGCTCCTGGCCGGCCTGCCCGCGCGCCTCGAGGCGTTCTCCTGGCACTCCTACGAAGCCCCGCTCCCGCCCGGCGCCGTCCCGCTGGCCCGCAGCCCGGTCTGCCTCCAGGCCTTCCGCCTGGACGGGCGGGCCGCCTGGGGGCTCCAGTTCCACGCCGAGGTGACCGAGGACACCGTGCGCGACTGGCTCACGGACTACCGCTCGGACGCCGACGCCGTGCGCATCGGGCTCGACCCCGACGCCCTCCGGGGCGAGACCGAGCAGCGCATCGGGGCGTGGAACGAGACCGGCCGCGCCATCGCGCGGCGCTTCCTCGAGGCGGCTACTCGGGCATGACGTAGGCGGCCGCCGCGCCCACACACAACGTCGCACTCGACCGCTCCGCGTGGGTTCGGAGCGTTTGCATATCGCAGGCAGCCACAACGGCGCGAAATTGCCGACCAGGCGTTCGAGTGCGTCCTTTTGTGCGCCCGTAGACCCGACGAGGGGAAGCGAACGAGGCGCTACTCGGGCGTGACATACGCGCCGGAGAGCCCGCCGTCCACGAGGAAGGCGGAGGCGGTGACATAGGAGGAGTCGTCGCTCGCAAGGAACAGGGCGGCGTGGGCGATCTCGCGCGCCTCGGCGAAGCGCCCCATGGGGAGGTGCACCAGCCGCCGCGCCGCCTTGCGCTCGTCCTTGGCGAAGAGCTCTTGGAGGAGTGGCGTGTTGACGGGGCCCGGGCAGAGGGCGTTCACGCGCACGCCGCGCCGGGCGAACTCCACCCCCAGCTCGCGAGACAGGGAAAGCACCGCTCCCTTCGAGGCCGTGTAGGAGACCTGCGAGACCGCGGCGCCCATGACGGCCACGAAGGACGCCGTGTTGATCACCGAGCCCCCGCCGTTCTCGAGCAGCTGCGGGATTCCGTGCTTGCAGCAGAGGAAGACGCTGCGGACGTTCACGTCTTGGACCCGTTGCCATGCCTCCAGCGAGGTGTCGACGACCGACTGATCGTCGTTGGGATTGATGCCCGCGTTGTTGAAGAGCACGTCGATGCGCCCAAACTCCTCGCGCACGCGCGCGTAGAGGTCGCGAACCTGGCCCTCGTCCGTCACGTCCGCCTCGAGCGCGAGGTCTCCCTCCGAGTCGGCCGAGATGTCAACCCCGACGACCGTGGCGCCCTCCTCGCCGAACAGGCGCGCCGACTCGGCGCCGATGCCGCTCGCCGCGCCGGTGATGACGCAGACCTTGCCGCTAAGTCGCATAGAAGACGTTCTTGACCTCCGTGTAGTGCTCGAGCGCATCAGGGCCGAGCTCGCGCCCCACGCCCGACTGCTTGAAGCCACCGAACGGCGTGGCCACGCGCACGGAGGTGTTCGAGTTGATGGACAGGACGCCGGTCTCGATCGCGCGCGCCACGCGCAGGGCGCGGGCGCCGTCGCGGGTCCAGATCGACCCCGAGAGGCCGTAGATCGTGTCGTTCGCTAGCCGGACGCCCTCCTCCTCGCCATCGAAGGGGATGACGCACGCCACCGGCCCGAAGATCTCCTCGCGCGCGGCGCGGTCGTCGTTCGACATCGGCGCCAGGACGATCGGCGGGAACCAGAAGCCGGGACCCTCGGGCGCGGAGCCACGCACGGCCACCGGGGCGTCGCCGTTCACGTAGGAGGCCACCGTCTCGCGCTGGTCCGCCGAGATCAGCGGGCCCATCTCCGTGTCCTCCGCCAGAGGGTCGCCCACGCGTAGCTCCCGCACGACGCTCCCCAACAGCTCGAGGAAGCGATCGAGCGCCGGGCGCTCCACGAGGATGCGCGAGCGGGCGCAGCAGTCCTGACCCGCGTTCCCGAACACCGCCAGCGGCGCAGCGGCCGCGGCCTGCTCCAGGTCCGCGTCCGCGAAGACCACGTTCGCGGACTTGCCGCCCAGCTCGAGCGTGACCCGCTTGATCGTCTCTGCCGCCCCCTGGGCGATCCGCCGGCCCACCTCGGTCGAGCCGGTGAAGGCGATCTTGGCCACCTCGGGGTGCTCCACGAGCCGCTGCCCGCACACCCTCCCCGGCCCGGCGACGACGTTCACCACGCCCTCGGGGAGCCCAGCCTCGAGTGCGATCCGCTCCAGCTCGAGCGCCGTGAGCGGGGTCAGCTCCGCGGGCTTCAGCACCACGGTGTTCCCCGCCGCGAGCGCGGGCGCGACCTTCCACGACGCGATCGTCAACGGGAAGTTCCAGGGCACGATCAGGCCCACCACGCCGAGCGGCTCGCGGAAGGTCATGTCGATCCCACCGGCCACCGGGATGGTCTTGCCGAGCAGCCGCTCCGGCGCGCCCGCGTAATAGCGGAAGGTCTCAACCACCATGCCCATCTCGCCGCGTGCGTCGCGGATCGCCTTCCCGGCGTTGCGCGCCTCCAGCACCGCGAGGTCGTCGCGCCGCTCCTCGAGGGCGTCCGCCAGGCGGTGCAGCAGCGAGCCGCGGTCTCCCGGAGAGACGGCGCGCCAGCCGGGGTAGGCGGCCGCGGCGCGCGCCACCGCGGCGTCGGTCTCCTCGAGCCCGGCCTCCGGCAGCTCCGCCATCACCTCGGCGGTGGCAGGCTCGATCACCCGGATCACGAAGCCGGCTCCTTGACTCGAGCTTCCTCCACGAGCGCACCGACCACTCGGTCGCGCTCGTCCTCCTCGGGATGCCAGAGCACGCCCAGCACGAACCCCCGCTCCGGCAGCTCTACCGCCTCGGTCAGCCCGTCGGGCAGCGACCACCCGCTCGCCACCAGCCCCTCACCAAGCTCCGCGAGCCCCTGGTGGTGGTGCGAGTTGACGTAGGTCACCTCGGCCCCCACCGCCCGCGCCGCCAGCGAGCCGGGCTCGAGGCGCATCGCGTGACCGCAGAAGCTGCCGGGCGTGTGGCAGTGGACGTCGAGGCGGTCGAGGTGCTGGTGAAGGGTGCCCCCGAGCGCCACGTTGAGCAGCTGCATCCCACGGCAGATGCCGAGCACCGGGAGCCCACGCTCGAGAGCCCGGTGAGCGAGCGCGAGCTCGAAGCGGTCCCGCTCGGGGCGTGTACGCCGGATCTCCGGGTGCGGCCGTGCGCCATAGGCCACGGGATCGATGTCCGTGCCGCCCGCGAGCAGCAGCCCGTCGATCAGGTCGAGGGCGCGGTCCGGGGACTGGGCCACGGCGTCGTCGGGCGGGAAAATGACCGCCTGGGCGCCCGCGTTTGCCACGGCCCGCGTGTAGGAGCGTGGCGTCAGGTTCGACTCGAGCTCCCACGATGCCCAGGCGGCGCGCTCGACCGCCGCGCAAATCCCGATAACGGGGGGGCTCACCCGCGCTCGAACATCCGGCGGCGCTCGTAGTCGGTCACGACCTCGTCGAACAGACGCTGCTCCGTGCGCCCGTAGTTGAGGTAGTGGCTCCAGACCGCCTCGCCGAAGGTGCGCTTGGCGAAGTCGCTCGACTCCCACAGGTCGACGGCCTCGCGGAGCGTCGAGGGGAAGGGCTCGGCCTCGGCCTCCTCGTAGGCATTGCCGACCAGCTCCGGCCCCGGATCGGTCTGGTTCTCGATCCCATCGAGCCCGGCGGCCAGCAACGCCGCGTAGCCGAGGTACGGGTTGACATCCGCGCCTGGGATCCGGCACTCGACTCGCCGCGACTGGCCGTGACCGACGATGCGGAAGCCGCAGGTGCGGTTGTCGCGGCCCCAGGAGATCGAGGTAGGCGCCCAGCTCTCGGTGGCGTAGCGCTTGTATGAGTTGATCGCCGGCGCCACGAACAGCGCCAGCTCGCGAATCCGCGCCCGCTGTCCGCCGAGGTAGTGGCGGAAGACGTCGGTCTCCTCGTGGCCGTCCACGAAGACGCTCTTGTCGCCGTCGAACAGACTCGAGTGGATGTGGCAGGAGCTACCGATGTCCTTCTCCGAAGGCTTCGCCATGAACGTCGCCGAGATCCCGTTGAGGAAGGCGATCTCCTTGACGCCGTTCTTGTAGATCGTGTGCCGGTCCGCAGAGGTGACGGCGTCGGCATAGCGGTTGTTGACCTCGTGCTGGCCGTACCAGGCCTCGCCCTTGGAGAACTCGACCGGGATCCCCGCCCCGTGCATTCCCCGGCGAATGGCGCCGAGGTACTGCTCGTCCATGGTGGTGGCCAGGATGTGGTAGTCGAGGATGTAGGGGATCGTGGGCGTGAGGTCCTTGTAGTCCTTCTCGTGGGCCTCGGCGTAGCTCTCCTTGTAGAGGTAGAACTCGAGCTCGGACGCGAAGTACGGGATGTATCCCATCTCGCGGGCGCGGTCGAACTGGGCGATCAGCACCTGACGCGGCGAGGCGACGATCGGCGAGCCGTCGTGGTTCGCCACGTCGCAGAGCACCATGGCCGTGCGGTCGAGCCAGGGGATCCGCCGCAGAGTCCCCATGTCAGGAACGATTGCGAAGTCTCCATAGCCCTTCTCCCAGTTGGCCATCTCGTAGCCGGGCACGGGATCCATCTCCATGTCGAGGGCGAGCAGGTAGTTGCAGCCCTCGATTCCGTGCTCGGTGACGTCGTCGAGGAAGTACTCGACCTGGATCCGCTTGCCGAACAACCGGCCCTGCATGTCGGTGAATGCGGCGACGACCGTGTCGATCGTCCCCTCCTTGGCCTCCTTGCCGAGCTCCTCCAGCGAGAGCATCCCGGCGGTGCCGCCCGGTCCACCCGGGCGGCCGTCTGTTTGTCTGGCTGCCTCGAGAGTCATGGCATGGCTCCTTGTCGCTTGTGCGGTGCCGAGTTCAGAGCGTCGCGGGTCATGTTTTCCCTTATGGTCCGGAGGGCGGGCCTTTGCAGGGCGAGCCTAACACCCGGGTAACAGTCATCGGAGGGGGCGTTGTGGGCGCCGCCACGGCGCTCGCCCTCGCCCGCCGCGGCGCGGCTGTGACGCTCCTCGAGGCGGAGGATCGGTTGGCGCTGGGCGCGAGCGGCACGAACTCCGGGATCCTCCATACCGGCTTCGACTCGGCCCCGGGTGAGCTCGAGACGCGGCTGATCCTGCGCTCCGCCGACCTGCGCGATGCCGTGCTCGAGCGTCTGGGCGTTCCGGTCCTCCGGTGCGGCGCGACGCTCCGGCCGCGCAGCGAGGACGACTGGCGCACGGTGGAGGAGCTGGCCCGAGGCGCGCGCCGCAACGGCGTGCGGGCCGAGCTCGACCCGGACGGCGTTCTGCGCGTCCCCGGCGAGGCCGTGACCGATCCGGTGGCCTACGCGATGGCCCTGGCCACGTCAGCGGCGGCGGAGGGAGCGGAGATCGTGACGGGCGCGCGCGTGGTGGCGATCCAACGGGACGAGCGGGGGCTGTCGCTCGGGCTGGGCTCGGGCGACCGCGTGCGCTGCAGCGTGGCGGTCAACTGCGCCGGCCTGTACACCGACCGGGTGGCGCGGCTGGCCGGCGACGAGAGCTTCGAGATCTACCCGCGCAAGGGAGAGTTCTTCGTATTTGAACAGCCGGCCGGCGAGCCGCTCGACGAGATCCTGCTCCCGGTGCCGACCAAGCGCACGAAGGGCGTGCTGGTCTTCCCCACCCTGGACGGCAAGGTAGTGGCGGGGCCGACGGCACACGACCAGGAGGACAAGGAGGACTGGTCGGTGCGCGTGGAGGCGTGGTCGGAGGTGATGCCCAAGGCGAGCGCGATGCTGCCCGGCCTGGAGGGGGCCGAGCCCGTCGCTGCCTACGCCGGTCTGCGCCCGGCGGGGCGCGACGGAGCGAACTACGTGATCGGCCCGTCGAGCGCCTGCCGCGGGCTGATCAACGTGGCCGCCATCCGTTCGACGGGACTCACCGCCTCGCTCGGCATCGCCGAGCACGTCGGGCGACTCGTCGAGCAGCAAGGCGTGCCGCTCGGCGAGGAGCAGCCCTTGCGCGCCCTGCCCGCCGCGGAGAAGACTGGGCCGTGGTGGCGCCGGACCGCCGAGCATCGGAGGGCCCCGGCTTGAGCGGGCCCCTGGTCCTCGGCGTCGACGAGGGGACGACGGCCGTCAAGGCGGTGCTCTTCGACGAGCGCCTCCAACCCGTCCGGGAGGCACGCCGAGAGAAGCAGAACCGACACCCCCAGCCCGGCTGGGTCGAGCAGGACGGCGAGGAGGTGCTGGCCGCCGTCGTGGACGCCGTGACGGAGCTGCTCACCAAAGCGCCCGGCGAGGTCGTCGCCTGCGGTCTCGACCACCAGGGCGAGTCGGTGCTCGCCTGGGACGCCGAGACCGGTAGCCCGCTGAGTCCCATCGTCGTGTGGCAGGACAAGCGCTCCCAGGAGGTGCTCGACCGGGTGGCGAGCCGCGAGGACGAGATCCATGCTCGCAGCGGCCTGCCCCTCGACCCCTACTTCTCGGCGGGAAAGCTCGCCTGGCTCTTGGAACACGACGAATCGGTGCAGCGGGCCCTCGAGGCAGGCACGCTCCGAATGGGCACGGTCGACTCGTTCCTCTGCGACCGGCTCGGCGCCGGTTTCGCCACCGACGCCTCGACGGCCAGCCGCACCCAGCTCCACGCGCTCGGCACCCCAGGCTTCGACCCGCGGCTGGGCGAGGTCTTCGGCGTGCCGATCGAGGCGCTGCCGGAAGTGCGCGACAGCGTCGGCGACCTCGGCACCCTGCGTCACCCCGACTGGCCCGTCGAGCTCCCGCTCCGAGGACAGGTGGTCGATCAGCAGGCGGCGTTGGCCGGGGCGGGCTGCGTCGTGCCCGGCCGCGTCAAGGCCACCTACGGCACGGGGGTGTTCATCCTCGCCCACGTGGGCGCGGATGTCCCGCGCCCTGCCGGCGGGCTGCTTCCCACCGTCGCCTGGCGCACCGACGGCCGCACCGAGTACGCCATCGACGGTGGGGTCTTCGCGGCGGGGGCGATGCTCGAGTGGATCTGCCGCGAGCTCGGCCTCGCAGACGATCCCGCGGCGCTCGGCGCCCTGGCGCGTCAGGCGGACGGCTCAGCGGGCGCGCTGGTGCTGCCGGCGCTGGCGGGCATCGGGGCGCCGTGGTGGCGCCCAGACGCGCGGGCCGTGCTGGCCGGCATCCACGGCGGCACGACGAGGGCCAACGTCGCTCGCGCTGCGCTCGAGGGAATCGCCTGGCGGGTGGCCGACGTAGTGGCGGCCATACGCGACAGCGTCGACGTGGACGACCTGCGCGTGGACGGCGGGCTCACCAACGAGCCGCTGATGCTCGAGCTCCAGGCTGACGCGATCGGCGCTCCGGTGGAGGCCGGCGGCGCCGACGCCACGGTGGCCGGCGCCGCCGCGCTCGGAGCGGTGGGCGCCGGCGTGATCGGCTCGCTGGCCGAAGCCGCCGAGCTACTGCCGGTCGACCGCCGGGTCGAGCCGAAGCGCGACGAGGCATGGCGCACGGCCGAGCACGAACGCTGGCGCTCGTTCGTGGCCGCGGCCGCGGATATGCGCTAGGGCTACTCGCTGCCGCCCGGCGCCGGCGCCGGCTCCTCCGACTTGATGCCCACGGCCTCGTCGAATTCGATCTGGCGGATCGGGCCGGTGTAGCGCTTTTTCATCCCGAGCACCCAGGCGAGCGAGATGCCAACCGCCACTACCCCCACGACCAGCGGCGTGTAGTTGAACGCGTTCCAGTCGAAGTCGGACTCCCAGGGCACGCCCGTGCTGAAGAACGGCAGGCAGAAGACGATGCACATGAGGATCGTCCAGATCACCGCGATCGGGTTCATCCACCGCCACTTCTCACCCAGCGTCCACGAGCCGCGCTGGAACTCCGCACCCTTGCGCCAGCGGAGATAGACCGGCGCCACATACGCGATGTAGAGCCCGATCGTCCCGATCGAGGTGACCGCGAAGAAGGCAACCGGCGGGACGATGTCCCCCTTACCGGGCAGCGCCGGAAGCACGATTAGGAAGGCGAGGGCGCAGCTGCCCACGACCGCCGCCATGGGCACGCCCTTGGTGTTGACCCGGCTCCAGAGCTGCCAGCCCGGGATGGCACGGTCGCGCGAGAACGCGAAGAACGTACGCGAGCAGCTTGTGACGCAGGCCATGCCGCAGAAGAACTGGCCGATACACGCGATCAGGATGATCGCCTCGGCCCAGTTCTGGTTCATCTCGGCGGAGGTGAAGACCGAGATCGAGCTGCCGGCGGCGTCGTTGATCGCCTTGACGTCGGTCGCCGCAAAGGTGATCGCCAGGAGGACGAACCAGCCGATGACCGCCGAGATGAAGACCGACTGCCAGACGCCCTTCGCTGCCGCCTCCTCAGCCTCGTGCGTCTCCTCGGCCACGTGCGCCGACGCGTCGTAACCCGTGATCGTGTACATCGTCAAGAGGAAGCCGGTGGGCAGGATGTACCACCAGTACATGCTCATCGGAAAGCCCGAGTTGTTGATCCGGTCCGTGAAGACGAAGTCGAAGCTCTGGTGCCGGTCCGGGACGAAGACGAGGATGGCGATGATGATCGCCACCCCGATCACGTGCCAGAACACCGAGATGCTGCTGAACAGCGCGACCAGGTGCGAGGAGTAGATGTTGATGAGGGCGTGGAGTGTCAGGATGATCGCGAACACCCAGAAGATCTCTGCCAGCAGGTGCTTGTCGTCGGCGAAGTTCACGAAGCCGAGGTCCCAGCCCCAGAGGCCGAACAGGCTGGTGAAGAAGAACGCGAGGACGTAGTCGACCGAGGCGACGATGCCGATCAGCCCGAGCACGTTGAACCAGCCGGTGAACCACGACCAGCCCGTACCGCCGAGCCGGTGAGCCCACCAGTAGGGGCCGCCCGCCGTGGGATAGGCGGAGGCGAGCTCGGACATGCTGAAGGCGACGGTGTGGATGATCGCCGCGACGACCGGCCAGCCGATCGAGATCGCGATCGGCCCGCCCAGGTTCCACGC
>JBKPFJ010000206.1:0-4231 GCA_046728795.1 Actinomycetota bacterium
GCCCGGCGGGCGAACACCTCGAGCTCGACGGTCGTGCGCTTCGCGCAGGCCCTGGGATTCGACGGCTTCCCGGAGCTCCAGCACGCCGCCCGCGAGGAGTACCGCCGCGCCCGCGAGGCGGGCGGCGGGGCCGACCTCCCCGCCGCTCCGCTGTTCCCGATCGACCAGACGGAGTTCGAGGCGGCGCTCGCGGCGGACCACGCGAACATGGAGGAGACGGCGCGCAAGGTCGACCGCGACGAGGTGGCCGCGGCAGTGGACCTGATCTCGCGCGCGGACCGGACCGTCCTCTGCGGGACCGACCAGATGGCCTTCTTCGCGAGCTACCTCCGTCACCTGCTGATGCTGCTCGACCTGCGCGCCGAGGTGGTGGCGAGCCCGAGCCAGGAGGGGCTCGCGAAGCTCGGGCGGATCGACGAGCGGACGGTGCTGGTCGGCTTCTCCGCGGGCAGGCCCCACCCGCTGGTGGTGCGCGCCGTGAAGTTGGCCCGCAACCGCCGCGCGGCCACGGTCGCGATCGCGGACGCCACCCTCTCCGAGGTCGCCAAGCTGGCCGACCACAGGCTCTACTACTCGTCGAACAGTCCGGCGTACCTGCGCTCCCACTCCGCGCTGCTGGGCCTCGTCCAGGCGCTCGCATACGGCGTGTACGCGCTTGACGAGTCGGCCTACGCCGACCGGATCAGGGCCTTTCGCTTGAAGTAAGGTCCCGCGCCGTGAGCTGCCGGGGGCCACGCATCGGCCTGATCGTCACGCTCGCGGTCGTCCTGCTGGCGCCGGCCGCCCAGGCGAGGCCGCCGCGCTGCGACCCTCTGGACCCGGCTCGCTGCCTTCTGCCGTGGCCGAACGACCACTTCATGAAGCACGGGCACCTCGCCCTGACCCGGGCCATGATGCCCCGCAACAGCGCCGGAAAGCCGATCGACCCCCGGCCGTACAACGCCTCCGACGGCTTCAGCCCCGGCCAGGTCATCGTCACCCGCGTGCCCGGTCTCGACACCCCCGCGGCCTTTCGTCGCACGAGACCCGCGCCCATCACGAACATCGGCCGCTACCGGGCACGTGGCGCCCCGATCGTGGTGATCGACGCCCGTAGCGGCCGGCGCCACCCGATCTGGGCCGAGCTCGACGCGAACGCCGCGCGCAGGCGCAGCGTGGCCCTGCTGATCCATCCCGCCGTCAACTTCCGCGAGGGACACCGCTACATCGTCGCGCTCCGGCGGCTGCGCGCCGCGCGCGGGCGCCGGCTGCACGCCCGCCGCGCCTTTCGCGTCTACCGCGACCGGATCCGCACGGGCTCGGCGTCGGTCCGCCGCCGCCGGCCGCACATGGAGCGCCTCTTCCGCGAGTTGCGCAGCGCTGGGATCCGGCGGCGGGGCCTGTATCTGGCGTGGGACTTCACCGTGGCGAGCCGGCGCTCGCTCTCCGGTCGGCTGCTGTCGATCCGCAACCGCGCGTTTCGCGCACTGGGAGACCGCGACCTGCGCGACCTGGTGCCCTCGGGGAGAGCGCCGCGATTCTCGGTCTCGCGCGTCGAGGCCCTCGCCCCCTGCGGCGCGGGCGGCTGCCAGGCCGGCCAGAGCGACGATCTGGCACGGCGGGTGTACGGCAGCTTCCGGGTCCCCTGCTTCCTCGACCGGCGGGGCTGTCCGCCCGGCTCGCGCTTTCGCCTGTCGCGGCGCGGGCTGCCGCTTCGCCTGCCCGGGAACACCTATCGGGCGAGGCTCATCTGCCTCGTGCCGCGCTCGGTCACCGGGTCGCACCCCGGACGTCCGCTCATGTACGGGCACGGCCTCTTCGGCGGCGCCGAGGAGATCCTGAGCGGTCCGCTCACCCGGCTCGCCGCCAGCGCGCGGAGCGTCACCTGCGCCACCGACTGGCGCGGAATGTCGCGCGAGGACCTGCCGAACGTGGCGGTCATCCTCCCGGACCTCTCCCACTTCCCGGAGCTCGTCGACCGCACGCAGCAGGGAATGCTGAACTTCCTCTTCCTCGGGCGGTTGATGATCCACCCGCGCGGGCTCGTCTCGCACCCGGCCTTCCGCGACCCGGGCGGCCCGCTGATCGACACACGGCGGCTGTTCTTCGCGGGCGGCAGCCAGGGCGGCATCCTCGGCGGGGCGCTGACCGCCGTCGCGCCCGACTTCACACGCTCGGCGCTCATCGTGCCGGGCATGAACTTCAGCGTTCTGCTCATGCGCAGCGTCGACTTCGACAGGTTCGCGGCAATCAACTACCCGGCATACCCGGACGAGCTGGCCCGGCCGCTGATCCAGTCGCTCCTCCAGGTGCTGTGGGACCGCAGCGACCCGGACGGCTACGCGTGGCACATGACGCGCGACCCATACCCTGGGACGCCGCGGCACGTGGTGCTCCTCCACGAGGCCTTCGGCGACCACCAGGTGGCCAACGTCACGACCGAGACCGAGGCGCGAACGATCGGTGCCCGCCTGCGGCGGCCGGCCCTCGACCCGGGCCGCAGCCCCGACCGGCGACCGTTCTACGGCATCCCTCGGGTGCCGCGGTACCCCTGGCGCGGGAGCGCGCTCGTGGTGTGGGACATCGGGCCGCTGCGGGCCGGCGGGCTCGGCACGCCGCCGCCCCCGCCGGGGAACGTGGCGCCGCGGCTGGGGGTCGATCCGCACAGCATGACGGTGGGCGAGCCGGCGGCCGGGCGGCAGTTCTCGGCCTTCCTACGCAGCGGTGGGCGCTTCGTCGACGTGTGCGCCGGCCGCCCGTGCCGCGCGGCGGGCTGGACCGGCCCGCCCTGACCGCGTCGTACAAAGCTGGCTTGTCCGACCTTGGTCGGGCTCCCCGGCGGGTTACCATCCATTTCGTGAAGGACACCGGCACTTTTCGCGTCAAGGCCGGGCTGGCCGAGATGCTCAAGGGCGGCGTGATCATGGACGTGGTCACGGCCGAGCAGGCGAGGATCGCCGAGGAGGCCGGCGCCGTGGCGGTGATGGCGCTCGAGCGGGTGCCCGCCGACATCCGCTCGGCGGGCGGCGTGGCGCGCATGGCCGACCCGACCAAGATCGAGGAGATCAAGGAGGCCGTGACCATCCCGGTCATGGCCAAGGCGCGCATCGGGCACTTCGCCGAGGCCCAGGTGCTCGAGGCCCTCGAGGTCGACTACATCGACGAGTCCGAGGTCCTCACCCCGGCCGACGAGGCGAACCACATTGACAAGTGGGCGTTCAAGGTCCCGTTCGTCTGCGGCGCCACCAACCTCGGCGAGGCCCTCCGGCGCATCGCCGAGGGCGCGGCGATGATCCGCTCGAAGGGCGAGGCGGGCACCGGGAACATCGTCGAGGCCGTCCGCCACATGCGGCTCATCGGGGGCGAGATCCGCCGGCTCGGCTCGCTCGAGGAGTCCGAGCTGCCGAGCGCCGCCAAGGAGCTCCGGGCCCCGCTCGACCTCGTGCGAGACGTGGCCGGGCGGGGGCGTCTGCCGGTGGTGGTGTTCTGCGCGGGCGGGATAGCCAGCCCCGCCGACGCCTCGCTGATGATGCAGCTGGGGGCAGAGGGCGTGTTCGTGGGCTCCGGCATCTTCAAGTCGGAGAATCCTGAGCGCACGGCCAAGGCGATCGTCGAGGCCACCACCCACTACGCTGACCCGGCGCGCGTTGCGGCCGCCTCACGGGCGCTCGGCGAGCCCATGGCCGGGCTCGAGATCGCCGCGCTCGAGGCGGAGAACGCCTTGATTCAGAACCGCGGCTGGTGACCCGTCCGGTCATCGGGGTGCTCGCCCTGCAGGGCGACTTCGAGGCGCACGCCGGGGCGCTGCGCGAGCTCGGGGCGGAGCCGCGCGAGGTGCGCGTGCCTGACGACCTCGACGGGGTCGCCGGGCTCGTCATCCCAGGCGGTGAGTCCACGACGATGACCCTCGGCATCGAGCGCGAGGGGCTCGCCGAGCCGCTCCGCGACCTGGTCCGCTCCGGTCGCCCGGTGCTCGGCACGTGTGCCGGGTTGATCATGCTCGACCGCGAGCACCTGGGGCTGCTCGACGTGAGCGCCCGCCGCAACGCGTTCGGTCGGCAGCTGGCGTCTTTCGAGGCGGATCTCGACGTCGCCGGGCTCGAGGGCGGACCGCTCCACGCCGTCTTCATCCGCGCCCCATGGGTCGAGGACGCGGGCGTCGGGGTCGAGGTGCTGGCCGAGGTGGAAGGACACCCCGTCGCCGTCCGTCAGGGGAACATGTTGGCCGTGGCGTTCCATCCCGAGCTCACCG
>JBKPFJ010000179.1:0-10294 GCA_046728795.1 Actinomycetota bacterium
CCCGGTCCCTGGCGAGAGCTCCTCCCGCGCCAGGCGGCGCATTCGCAGGTCGCCCTCCGCGCGCCGAAGGTAGGGCTCGATCACTGCGTAACTCCAGCCGTGCCCCCACTCGTCGTAGTCGGACGGAGCTCCCTCGAGCAGGATGCAGCGTTGTGGGACGAGTAGCCGCCGAGGATCCGCGCGCGCAGCTGCGAGCGATCCTCGCGCTCGGTCTCCCAGGAGTGCGAGAAGGCGAGCCTCCGGGCATCCAGGATGTCCTCGGGCCAGCCGCCCTCGTCATACGGGCCGTAGTCCGGTCCCGCCTCGACGAGGCAAACGCGCCGGCTCGGATCCTCGCTCAGGCGGGCCGCGAGCACATCCGGCCGAGCCGGCACCGGCGACGAGGACATCGAACCGCATGCTCACGACTCCAGGTTCACCGGGACCCGCTCGTCGCGGGGGCCGAGCACGAAGTGCTCGCTGGCTATGGCTCGGTAGAGGCGGTGACGGGCGGGCGCCTGCACGTCCGCTTCTGTCCACGCCCGCGCTCCATGGTGCTCCGATCGGCGGGAGAAGATGCCGATCCCCCGCTCGAGGTCGGCGCTCGCCAGCTCCTCGGCGACCGCCGTCATGTAGACCGCCTGGCCGGTGCCGAGCGGCACCTGGGAGTCGAAGATGACGATGCTCATCTCTGGCCGCGCGGCGAGGTTGCGCGAATGGCTCGCGTCGGGAGGGGAGACCCAGAAGTACTCCGCGTAGCCGGCCGGCGCATAGTAGACCGGCGCCGCCCAGGGCCGCCCGTCCGCGTCCGCCGTCCCGAGCGTCATGTAGCGGCCCGTGTCGACGAGGCCCCTGGCGACGGCGGCAGGCGAGGCGGGCGGCGCGCCGACCCTCTGGCCGATGCCGATCATGTTTCCCTCGCTGTCGCGGAACCAGGCAGCGCGCTCGCCCACGCCTCCCTTGCTCGGGTAGTTGCCCTCTACCTCCGCGATGCCGCCGACGGTCCTCAGCCCCGGCAGGTCGATCCCCTCGAAGGCCACCCCGCGGGCGCGGAGCTCGCTCACGGTCGCCTCGATGTCGTCTACCTCCCAGGCCATCTGCGTGTGATCGCCTGAGGGCCTCCCGGCGGTCTCGAACAAGGCGAACTCGCCGCCGCGACAGCGGTAGCGAAGGCCGCCCGGGCGCTCCTCGATCGGCTCCAGGCCGAGCTTCTCCGCGTAGAAGCGCCTGGCGCGCTCGAGGTCCCGCGCCGGAAGGCGCGTGGCCACCTCGCCGCCCGCGAGACCGGTCATATGACCGGCTTCACGTCGATGATCGGCGTCCCGTCGAGCGCCTCGAGGTTCCGCACCCTTACCCGGCGGCCGTCGATCGCAACGACCTCCACCGGGTGGAGCCCGATCGGGTTCGGTCGGTCGGGAGAGCGCGTGTTGAAGACGCCCTGCATCGGGTTCGCGACGTCCCCGCGCGGGTGGACCCGCAGCGCCTCCCGGCTCGCGCGGTCGAGCCACGTGAGCACGATCAGCTCGTCGCCAGGGCGGATCCCGTCGAGGCCTTCGAGAACGGCCGGGTCGAAGATCAGCCACGCGTCGGGTGCCCCTTCGTGGCCCTGAAGCGGCGCCGACGCGCGGTCCTTCAGCGGCGACTCGACGGTCCCAATCGGCTTCAGCTCGAAGTCCGCCTGGCTCATGTGCCTCTCGCGCCGCGGCCGCAGACGGTGGGAGCTCGGCGGCCGCGGCGCCGCAGCATGTCAGACCGAGGCGATCTCCTTCAGCTGAATGAGCCGGAGGTGGTTGCCGGAGGGGTCGCGGAACGAGGAGTCGATCCCGTAGGGGCGATCCTCCGGCTGGTCTACGAACGGCACGCCGCGTCCCTTGAGCTCCTCGTAGGCGGACTGGGCGTCGTCGGTCGTGAGGAAGATCGTTCCCGCGAAGCCCTTCGCCATGAGCGCCTTCACCTGCTCCGCCGTCTCGGGGTCCATCACCGGCGGGCCCGGAATGGCCATCAGGACGATGGAGACGTCGGGCTGCCCTGCAGGCCCGACGGTGAGCCAGCGGAAGTCGCCGAGCTCGGGAAGGGACACGTCGGAGCGCACCTCCATGCCGACCTTCTCGGTATAGAAGGCGAGCGCCTCCTCCTGGTCGTGCACCCACAGCTGTGCGTTGGCGATCCTGATCATCCGATCCTCCTAAGTCGAGACATTGGTCGCTTTGACGCTAGTGCTGCGCCGGACCGGTGTCTTCTCGAAACGTGCGGTGTTGAGGGCGTCCGAAAACGCGAAGGACGCACGCCGGAACGCGCGCGTCGTCGGCCGCCGGCGGGTAGGTCGCGCGGTAGGTGGTCGGCGACATGCCGTAGGTCCGCGTGAAGCTCGTGGTGAACGACCCCACGCTCTGGAGCCCCACCGACATGCAGATGTCCGCGACCGAGCGATCGGTTGTGCGCAGCAGGGCGGCGGCGCGCTCCAGCCGCCGAGTGAGCAGATACGCGTGCGGCGACTCGCCGAAAGCCCGGCGGAACTCGCGGCTGAAGTGCGCGCGCGAGAGGCCGGCGGCGCGGGCGAGCTGGTCCACGCCGAGCGGCTCGAAATACCAGGCGTCGGCGAGATCCTTGGCGCGCAGGAGGTGCCGGGCGGGCGGGACGTAGGCCATGCGTGAAGTATCGCGAGGGCGGCCCGTCAACGCCGGTCGGCGACGACGAGCTGCAGCGCACGGGTGACGTCACGGCCAGCGAGGTGACCCGGTGAAGGCTGACGTCGAGGGTCGCGGCGCTTCCCGGGGCACAGCCCCATCGTCGCGACACTGCCCGCCACCGTGCAGCCAGCGCTGCCTGTCGTGTCGAGCGGCCGCGACGCTCCCTGTCACAGTGCGTGCCGAGGCGCTACCGTCGGGAGGTGGCCGCGCGCGAGGCACCGCATGCGGCGCCCGAGCCGCTGAGTGCCGAGGATCTCGCAATCCTCCGGCTGGAATCGGACATCGTCGCCGGCCATACCCTGAAGGTGGCACTCCTCGACCCGCCCGCGACCGAACGCAGGCCAGATGTCGAGGCGCTTCGGGACCGCATTGCCGCACGAATCGAACGCGCGCCGCGGATGCGGCGCAGGCTGCAGATGTTTTCCGGGCACCGGGCGGCCTGGGTGGACGATCCGACGTTCGACGTTCGCGACCACGTGCGCGCGGTCCCGGTGTCGAACATGCTGTCGGATGACGACCTCCGGCGCGTCTGTGCACGCATGATGGAGGAGCGGCTCGATCGAGCGCGACCGCTGTGGACGATCGACCTGCTCGACCCCCTCGAGAAGGGACGCATCGCCCTCATCTGGAGGCTCCACCACAGCATGGCCGACGGCGCGATGGCGATCCGCCTCGCTGAGCAGGTGCTGTGGGACGAGAGCGACATCGCCGGACCCGACAGGGGAGCCGACGAGCAGTCGTCCCCAATCGCGCACATGCGTGGGATCCTTGATGCCCGCCGGCCGGGCCGCCTGCCCGGAACGGTGCGACGGCAGCTCCGCAGGACGCGGAATCCCTCGCCCTTCGACGGCGTCGTTGGCGCTCGCCGTGCGGTGTCTTTCGCCTCCATGCGACTCGGCGCGTTGCGGCGGGCGGCGAAGACGCTTGTCCCCGGGGCCACGGTGAACGACGCCGTTCTGGCGCTCGTGGGTGGTGGACTGCGAAATTGGGCGCAGGCTCGCGGTGACCGACTCGGGAGCTTGCGGGTGAAGATTCCGGTTAGCCTCCACCAACGCGCCGAGAGCCCCGCGACAGCCAACCGGGACTCCTTTTTCTGCGTGGCGCTGCCGCTTGGGGAGACGGACGCGGTCGAACGCTTGCGAAGCATCACTGAGGAAACTGCCCTGCGCAAGCGCGCGCGTGACCCGCTTGTGGTCGACACGCTGTTGCGAGACGTCGGTCATGTGGCGCCGCCACTCAGACGCCTGCTCGACCGGCTCACTGGCCATCCCCGGGCCTTTGCGCTGAACGTGTCGAACATCGTCGGGCCGACCCAGAGTCCGTCCCTCCTCGGCGCATCGGTGTGCGCCCTCTACTCGATCGCGGACGTCGACCATCGGCACGGCCTGCGCGTTGCGGTCGTCTCGATGGCGGATGAGCTCTACTTCGGCCTCTGCGCAGACCCGGCGATCGTGGGTGACCTGGACCCGCTCGTCGACGGGATTGTGGCGGAGGGCGCCGTGCTCGTCGCCGGCGCTCGGGCTCGGGATTCGGCTCCAGCGCCGTGACTGCGTCCCGCAGAGCGCTCGCGCAGGCGACGATCCGGCTCGGTTCGCGGGGCTACGGGCCGGTGCGCCGAGTGCTGCTGGGCAGCACCTCGAACGCCCTAATGCGCTCGGCGCGCTGTCCCGTAATCGTCTATCCGCGCGGGATGGAACCGGGCGAGGGCGGCTTCACGGACCCGGAGACGGCCCAGGCGGACTCGCTGTCCTGAGCGCCGTAGCTCCTCGATGCTCCAAAGGCAGGGCGCCGGTGCCCGAGCTCCGGGGCGGGGCGCCCGCGCCGCGAAGCTCGGCCCGCGTCACGATTCCGTGGGCGCCGCTCGGCGATCCGAGCGATCCTCCGCTCTACGGGGACGTTCTTTTGTCGCACCACGACACAAATGCGTCCCCGTAGCGTCCTTCGCGCCGGCCGCCGGAGCGGGGACGTAGGCGATGTGTCGTCCGTAGCCCAAGCGATCATCCCGGGCATGGAAGCTTCCGCTGGCGCAGCCGTACCGGATCCACTCCGCCAGATGGCCAAGCTGTGGTGGCTCTGGCTCGTCTTCGGCGTCTTCTGGATAGTGGTCGCACTGGTGGTGCTCCAGTTCGACCGGGCCTCGATCACCACCGTAGGCGTGCTGATCGGGATCATGTTCCTCGTCGCCGGAGCTCAGAACTTCGTCCTTGGCTCTCTCGCGGGCGGGGCGACGCAGTGGATCCTGTGGGTGTTCGCCGTCCTGTTCGTGATCGCCGGCGTGATCTCGTTGATCGAGCCGGAGAACACCTTCGCCGGAGTCGCCGACATCCTCGGGTTCCTCTTCCTGGTCGTTGGCGTCTTCTGGCTGCTCGAGGCGTTCGTCGAGCGAGCCACGAACGACCTGTGGTGGTTCGGCCTGATCTCGGGAGTGGCGATGATCATCCTGGCCTTCTGGACCGGCGGTCAGTTCTTCATCGAGAAGCAGTACGTGCTGCTCGTCTTCGCCGGAATCTGGGCCTTGTTCCACGGCGTCGGCGATCTGATCAAGGCATTCCAGATCCGCAAGCTGGCGGAGCTGCCCGACCTACGCGGCTGACCGCGCGACGGCGCCGCGGGGCTGCGGCGGGCGTCGTGCCGTAGAACTCAGGGGGTGGCTGTGTCCGAGGCCGTGATCGTCGACGCCGGTGGGCGCGATTTGAGGGTGTCCAGCGCCGATCGCGTGATCTTCCCGCCGACCGAGCGCTCGAGCCCCGTCACCAAGCTCGACATCGTCAAGTACTACCTCGCGGTGGGGGACGGGATCATGCGCGCGCTCGCGCGGCGGCCGACGACGCTCGAGCGCTGGCCCAAGGGCGTGCACCCGGGCATCGTTCTCTCGACGCGCGAGAAGGGCGGCGGCGACGCCTTCTTTCAGAAGCGCATCCCACGAGGAGCTCCGGACTACGTGCAGACCGCGCGGATCCAGTTCCCGTCGGGTCGCCACGCGGATGAGATCTGTCCAACGGAGGTGGCCGTCGTCGGCTGGGCGGCGCAGATGGGCACGCTCACCTTTCATCCGTGGCCTGTTCGCGCCGACGACGTCGACCATCCAGACGAGCTGCGCATCGACCTGGACCCACAGCCCGGCACGGACTTCGCCGACGCGGTCCGCGTCGCCGCCGAGGCGCGCGTGCTCTTGGACGAGCTTGGCTACAGGGGCTTCCCGAAGACCTCGGGAGGCCGAGGGGTCCACATATACGTGCGGATCGCTCGTCGCTGGACGTTCACGGACGTTCGCCACGCCGCGATCGCCTTCGCGCGCGAGCTCGAGCGGCGTCTTCCTGGCCAGCTCACGACCAAGTGGTGGAAGGAGGAGCGCGGCGAGCGCATCTTCGTCGACTACAACCAGAACGCCCGCGATCGCACGATTGCCTCGGCCTACAGCGTTCGGCCTAAGCCGGGTGCGCCGGTTTCCGCACCGGTCTCATGGGACGAGCTGCCCGACGTCGCGCCCGAGGACTTCACGGTCGCCACCATGCCCGCGCGCTTTGCCGAGGTGGGCGATCGGCACGCCGCGATCGACGACGCCGTCCACTCTCTGCAGCCGCTGCTGGACATGTACGAGAAGGACGAGGCGGAGGGCCGGGGGGACATGCCCTACCCACCCGACTACCCGAAGATGCCGGGAGAGCCGAAGCGAGTTCAGCCCTCACGCGATCGGGACCGCCCGCGCTAAGGCCGGCGTGGCCCTACGGCGACTGCGGCAGCTTCGCCGCGCCGCGCGTCGTGACCGGAGCGGAGGGCGGCGGCACGACCGGCCCGATATCCCCGTCCGGCGCCTCGTCCAGGTCGACGATCACTGGCGCGTGATCACTCGGCCCGCTTCCCTTGCGGGCCTGCCTGTCCACCCATGCCGCCCGAACACGACCGGAGACCGGCTCGCTGGCCAGCACGAGGTCGAGCCGCAGACCGAGGTCCTGGTGGAACATTCCGGCGCGGTACTCCCAGTAGGTGAACACCCGCTCGTTGGGCCAGCGGTCACGCACGACGTCGCGCAAGCCGAGCTCCTGTAGCTCCGCCAGCGCCGCCCGCTCGAGCGGCGTTACGTGCGTCTGTCCGACGTAGGCCTCGGGATCGAACACGTCGTCGTCGGTGGGCGCGATGTTCATGTCGCCACAGACGACCGTCGCCTCGGGGCCGGCGGCGACCATCTCCCGGAGCGAAGCGAGCCAGGCGAGCTTGTATTCGTAGTGCTCCGATTCCGGCACGCGTCCGTTCGGTACGTACACCGAGACCACCCGGATCCCGCCACACGTGGCCGACACCGCGCGGGCCTCAGGACGTGGGAAGCCGGGCGCGCCGCTGAGCCCCGCCACGACGTCGTCCAGGCCGGCCCGGGAAAGGATGGCGACTCCGTTCCACGTCGCCTCGCCGTGAACGGCGACTGCGTACCCGCGGTCACTGAGCTCGTCGCCGAGCAGGTCGAGGAACGCTTCGTCTGCGAGCTTGGTCTCCTGCAGGCAGGCCACGTCCGGCCGCCGCTCATCCAGCCAAGGCAGCAGCCGTGGCACGCGCTGCTTGATCGAGTTGACGTTCCAGGTCGCGATTCGCACCGAACGGCAAGGTACCGACACCGCGGACGAAGGCCGCTCGTCGATTCAGTTGCCGTCCCGCAGCGTGCGGATGCCGCCGATCGTGCCGAGGTACGCCGTGCCGTCGAGCCCAAGGGTGATGCCCGCGTAGTTGTTGTTCGCCAGCAGGCCCGTGCCGGCGACCTTGGTGAAGACGGTACGGCCGGTGCGGGCGCTGATCGCGACCCAGGACCACGTCCGCGAGTCGCTCGGCCCGAGGGTCTGCGTATACGTGTAGATGAGCTGCGTGGCGGTCGAGAGCTTGGGGACGACGCTTGGCGCGCGCCTGGTCCGGTTTGTCCAGCGCCTCTTGCAGCCCCGTCCGCGACGCTGCACGTCGATACGCGCGAGGCCCGCCTCGGTGATGTTGCCCGCCTGCGGGCCGAACGGGTCGCGGTAGCCGTAGTTGTTCTCGACGATCAGGGACCGGCCCGAGCCGATGAGCGAGTTGTCCGTCGCACTCTGCCCCTTCCGGAAGACGGGGACCGTGCAGACGACGCGCCGCGTGCGGCGGCGCAGGCGGATTCGCTTCCGGTACACGACGACGTTCATCGGGTCGGCGTTATCGGTGATCGCGACGTAACCGCCTCTGAGGATCGTCGGCGTGGTGCCCGAACCGGCATCGACCTGGCCCGGCTTCTTGATGCCGGAGTTGCGGTAGCGCACCCTCCAGTCCACGCGCGGTCGGCCGTTCCTGCCCGCGCTGAAGCGGTACATGCGCTCGTCGGAGACGATGTAGACCGCGTTCTTGTCGACGGCGAAGGAGTTCTCGATCTCCTCTCCCGTGCGCACGACGCGGATCTTGCGAGTCCTCGGTCTGAGCACGCCGACCTTGCCGTGCCTCTTCGTGACAAACCAGATCCGGCCGTTGAAGTCGGGCAACGCGCTGGTAATCCGCTCGTTCACGGTCACCGCTGCGGTCAGGTCGTAGTCGGCGACCTTCGTCACCATCCGACCGTCCGCGCTCACGGCCAGCACGAAGAGGTGATTGGTCTTGGTCGGGATCCAGACGCGGTCTCGCGCGTCCAGGAAGAAATAGCCGCCGGCGCTGAAATTCTGGAAGAGAGGGGTGCCACGCGGCGGCGGGGCATTGGGCAGGACGTACTGCCCCAACACGGCCAGCGTGGAGCGGTCGAGGACCCGCAGCGTGGGCGCGGGCACCGACGGGCAGACCGTGACGAGATGGCCGTCGCCGTCGAACGTGATCGCCGAACAGAGCGACGGCGGAAGCGGCGCGAGCGACGCCACGAGGTTGCGCCCCGTGGGTCCGGGGCGCGTGTAGGCGTCGGTCATCCACGTGTCGTTGTGGATGTTGCTGCCGGGGTTGGCGGCCAGGTTGGGATTCTGCGGCGGCCGGGGCGGAGGAATCCGTGAGGCGGCAATCGCCTCAGCCGGGGCGGCCGCGCCCAGTAGAAGCGTGGTGGCCGCCATGAGCGCGAGCCCGGGCATGGGTCTCCTCGATGGTAGGCGGCGATCCGGCCCACGCACGACCCGAGGGTCGGAGAGGACTCGCCGCCCCTCCGACCCTCATCCATCTCATCCCTCGACCTGGCGGCACAGCTCGATTGAGCCGAGGTGGTCGTGCGCGAGCGGGCTCACGAGCGTGGCGCCCAGACCGGGACTGGTTCTCGCCAGCGTCGAGACCTCGCGGCCGACGGCTCCCGGAGCAAGCTGCGACCCCTCGTAGCTCGTGATCACCCCCACGCAGCTGGCCCGAGCATTGGCCGGCTGCTCCGCCGAGGCCGCTCGGCTCGATCCCGCCAGCAGCGCGATGGCCGACGCGGTTGTGATCAGCGCCCGGCGCATGCTCAGGACCCCCTCGGGTCGCCCGCCAGGACCTCGCGCTCGCGGACGATGCGGCCGTCCTCGAGCTCGAGGATCGAGTTGGCCATCACCTTGCGGCCGCCCGGGAACTCGCAGGTGACCGTCGCGGCGGCGCGGTCCCCTCCCGCGACCGCGTTCTCCACGGTCGCCTTGACCCCGGCTGCGGCGCAGTGCTCGAACATTCCCTTGAAGACCTCCCTGCCGTCGCGCACACGCGGGGAGCTCGGCGGGTTGTCGCGGTCGATCTGCACGAGCTCGACGTCGTCGGCGTAGAGACCGAGCAGGGCCTCGATGTCCCACTCCTCGTACGCCCGCTTGAAGGCGTCGAGGTCGAACTTGGTCGCTGACTTCACGGTCATGCCCTCCTCCTGTCGTTGTGGTTCAACCGTGTCGCGACTACGATCGGAGTTGAAGGAGGCTTTAAGTCAAGGCCCGGGATCGGACTCGTGGATGACTGGCCGGAACTGACGATCGGGGAGGTGGCGCGCAGGGCGGGTGTCGCCACGTCCACGATCCGCTACTACGAGTCGATCGGCCTCCTGCCCGAGCCTGACCGGCTGCACGGCCAGCGGCGCTACCACAGCGATGTGCTCGGCAAGCTCGGGTTCATCGGCGTCGCCCAGAGCGCCGGCTTCAAGCTCGACGAGATCAAGGCGCTCGTGGAGGGCGTCGACGGCGGGGACGGCATGAGCGGCCACATGCGCTCGCTCTCGAGCCGAAAGCTCGACGAGGTGGAGGCGCTGCTCGAGCGGACCAAGGCCATGAAGGGCTGGCTCGAGGTCGCGAAGCAGTGCGGCTGCGAGACGCCCGCGGAGTGTGCCCTGTTCCCGGCGACGGGCGACGGGTCGGCACCCGGCGACCTCGCCCTCACGCTAGTTCACGTCGAGGGCGGCGACTGCCGCCGGGAGCCCGCGTAGACGGTTTGCCTCTGACTACGTAAACGCTCTGCGACGGTGCCCGGACCCCGTGAACTGATCCATCTCGTGCGAGAGTCCTTCATTGGGGTGCGGGCACCAGCGTAGACCGCTGGTACCCGGTAGCTGAGAGCGCTACCGGTGCCACAACCGATGAGATGGGTGCGGTGGTCCGGTCTAACCGAACGACGACCAAACCAACGAGAAGGGAACCGCGACCATGAAACTGACGACCACCACGAACGTCTCTGTCGACGGCGTGATGCAGGGCCTCGGCGGG
>JBKPFJ010000168.1:0-8935 GCA_046728795.1 Actinomycetota bacterium
AGCCCGAGCAGCAGCGCGTCCGGCAGCGGCCCGAGCGTGCGGGCCGCGGCGGGGTCGAACCCGCCCGCCGCCCAGGCCCGTCCGGCGCTGAGCGTCCCGGCGACGGCGAGCCCGGCGGCCGCGGCGGAGAACCAGAGGTCCGAGGCGTCGAGCCCGAGCAGGGTGCCGAACAGGAGACGGTCCACCCCCGCGCCGGACTCGAACACGTCTCCCGCGAGAATGACGCCGCCCGCCAGCGCCGCCACGAGGAGCAGCCCGGTGGCCGCGGCACCCTGCTCCAACCCGGCCCGGCCGGCGCGCTCGACGCCGCCGGCGTAGCCGAGCGCCACGGCGAGGCCCGCGAGCTTCGGGCTGAAGCCCGCCGCCTCGGCCACGACCAGCCCGGGAAAGGTGGCGGTGCCCACGGCGTGCGAGAAGAAGGCGAGCCGGCGTAGGACCACCCAGCTCCCCAGGACGCCGCCGGCTAGCGCTACCAGCGCCAGCTCCGCCAGTGCCGTGCGCAGGAATGGGAGATCGAGCAGGTCCGCGGGCGAGGGCATCGCGAGAGACAGCGTAAACGAGAACGATTCTCGTTTATGTACGTAGACGAAGGCTTGGTTCTGGGGAAGACCCCGTTACAAGCAGGCCCGGACGAGCGTGCGGCTACAGGTCTCGCCCGGGCCCGCCTAGAGATGTAAGGGGTACCCCAACCTTGCGAGCTACGCGCGCGTACATCGCCAGCATCGGGACCGCGGCGGCGGCCAGACGCCGTCCACGGGCGCGCCCGCGGCCGGCGGTGGGAGTGAAGGCGGCGGCGTGCTGCCTCGATGCCCAGCGCGCCGCAGGTTCCGAGCGTCCCCAGCGTGGGCGGATCGGTCGACCTGGTTACCGACACCACGCGTGATACGACCGGACAGGTGGGCAGGACCGTGGGCCAGGTGAATCCGCAGCTCGGTCAGACCATCACGGACACGGGCCAGGCCGTCTCCGATGTGGTCGACACGACGACGGACACACTGCCGTCGCTGCCCTAGCGCGCTAGCCCCGGGCCCGCCCGGCGCCACCCGCGGGCATCGCGGGACCGCTTCAGGGTAACCGCCTCCACGCCGGCGGGTGACGAGGCTTTTGGGTGTATAGGCCCCAAAACTGCATGCACCCGGAGCTGTGGGTCGGGGCGCCACGAGACTGAACTCGGTCACCAGCCCCGGGCCGCGTCCTCGATCCAGCGCCGCGAGAGGGACTGCAGCTCCGCGTCGTGCTGGAGCGAGCGGTGATGCCCCCCTGGTAGCACGATCAGCCGCTTCGGCTCGTGCGCGGTGGCATGCAGCTCCTCACTGACGGTCCATGGAATCTGCTCGTCGCCGCGGGCGTGAAGGATGAGCAGCGCGGTCCGCGGGCCGAGCCGGGCCACCGCCTCGTAGATGCTGAGCCGCTCGAGCCACGGCTCGAGCGCCTCCCGGTCCGCGGCGAATTCGATCGGCTCGCCCGAGCGCAGCCCGCGCAGCAGAAGGTCCTCGGGGGCGGGACAGATGGCGACCACCGCTGCCAGGTCGGGGTCCCGCGCGGCGGCGTGGATCGCCTGGAAGCCACCCAGGCTCGAGCCCCGCAGCGCGACCCGCGGCGTGTACTCGCGGAGTAGCTCCACCATGCCGAGCACGTCGTCGATCGCGCCCGGGCCGAAGGCCCCGTCAGAGCGGCCGTGGCCGCGAGCGTCATAGGCCAGCGCGGCGAGCCCGCACGCGCGGCACAGGCGACCGAAGTCGAAGTGCGACTCCTTGGCCGAGCCTCCGCCGTGCACGATCACGACGCCGGCGGTGGGCTCGGCCTCGGGCAAGAAGAGCGCGTAGGCCAGCCCGTCGCGCGTTCCGAGCTCGGGCGGGGCCGGAGGGGCGTGCTTCATAATCGCGGCCCGATCATGGCATCAGCGCAGGGAACGGCCGTGTCGCACGTCTTCCCGCTCGGGTCGCGCCTCGACGAGCGCAGCCGGCTCGAGGTGGGGGGCTGCGACGCGATCGAGGTGGCCCGCGAGTTCGGCACCCCCTCGTACGTCTACGCCGAGGACGACATTCGCGCGCGGGCGCGGGCATACCGCGAGGCCTTCGCGGCGGGCACCGAGCGGTTCGAGATCATCTACGCGAGCAAGGCACTCCCCTGCACCGCCGTGTATCGGCTGATGGCCGAAGAGGGGCTCGCCTGCGACGTGGCCTCGGGCGGCGAGCTGCACCTCGCGCTAGCCGGGGGCTACGACCCCGGGCGCCTGTACATGCACGGCAACAACAAGACCGAGGCGGAGCTGGCCAACGCCCTCGAGCGCGGAGTGGGCACGATCGTGGTGGACTCGTTCGACGAGATAGAGCGCCTCGGGCGCCTACTGGCCGGGCGGGCCCAGAGGGCGATGCTGCGGGTGACGCCGGGCATCCGGCCCACCACTCACACGTACATCCAAACCGGCCAGGAGGACTCGAAGTTCGGCTTCGGGCTCGCCGAGGTCCCGCGCGCCACGAAGCGTTGCGCCGCCGCCGGGCTCGAGCTGTGCGGCCTCCACGCCCACATCGGCTCGCAGGTGCTCGACCTGGGCGTCTACGAGAAGCTCACCGAGGTGCTCGCCGGAATGGGCAAGTGGCCCCTGCTCAACCTGGGCGGCGGCCTCGCGATCGCCTACACCGCGGACGACCACCCCCCCTCGATCGAGGAGTACGTGGAGGCCCTGCTCCGCCGCGCGCCGGCGGACGTCCGCATCCTGTGCGAGCCGGGCCGGTCGCTCGTGGGGAACGCGGGAGTGACGCTCTACAGGGTCGGCACCGTGAAGCGGATCCCGGGCGTTCGCACCTACGTGGCAGTGGACGGCGGCATGTCGGACAACCTGCGGCCGATGCTCTACGGGGCGCGCTACGAAGCCCAGGTCGCGGATCGCTTCGGGGGGCGGGACCTGTGCACGGTCGCCGGCATGCACTGCGAGTCGGGCGACATCCTCGTGCGAGACGTCTTCCTCGACGACCCGCGTCCGGGCGACGTGCTCGTGATGCCGGCCACCGGCGCCTACGGCCACGCGATGGCCAACAACTACAACGCGCTCCCGCGGCCGCCGATCGTGTTCTGCAAGGACGGCGACGCCCGCGTGGTGGTGCGCCGGGAGACATACGAGGACCTGACCGCTCGTGACGTTTAGGGTCGGCCTCCTGGGGCACGGGACGGTCGGCGCGGCGTTCCACGAGCTGCTCGAGAGCCGCGCGCCGACGATCGAGGCCGAGCTCGGCATCCGCCCCGAGCTGAGCGGGGTGCTCACGACGCGCTCCGGCGACTTCGAGGAGATCCTCGGGCGCAGCGACCTCGTGGCGGAGCTGATCGGGGGCACCGACCCCGCGAGGGAGTACGTGCTGCGCGCCATGGCGGCCGGCAAGCACGTGGTCACCGCCAACAAGCAGCTCCTCTCACAGCACGGGGAGGAGCTCTTCCAGTCGGCCCGGGAGAACCGGGTGCAGCTGCGCTTCGAGGCCGCGGTGGCGGGCGTTGTGCCGGCGATCCGGGTGATGGGCGAGACCCTGGCCGCGGCCCACGTGGAGCGCGTGCACGGGATCGTGAACGGCACCACCAACTTCATCCTCACCCAGATGGCGCGCACGGGCGCCACCTACGAGGAGGCACTCCGGGAGGCCCAGGCCCTGGGCTATGCGGAGGCCGATCCCACCGAGGACGTGACCGGCAAGGACGCCGCCGCGAAGATGGCCATCCTCGCCCGGCTCGCGTTCAACGCGCCCGTGCATCTGGACCAGGTCCGCTACGAGGGCATCGAGCGGGTCACGCCACACGACATCGCCTACGCGAAGGACCTCGGGCTGTCCCTCAAGCTGGTGGGCACGGCCGAGCGGATCGACGGTGGCATCGCCGTCCACGTGAGCCCGGTCTTCCTCTACTCGGGGCACCCGCTGGCCAGCGTCGACGGGGCCTTCAACGCTGTCACGATCGAGTCGCCCGCCATCACGGAGATCACCCTGTCCGGGCCCGGGGCCGGCGGACCCCAGACCGCCTCGGCCGTATTGGGCGACGTGATCTCCGCGATGATCCCGCCGCCGTCCGTGCCACCCCCGGCCGTCGAGCAGCCGATCATCACTGACGTCCAGTTCTCCTTCTACCTTCACCTGGAGGTGGCCGACAGGCCGGGCGTGCTCGCCCAGATCGCAGAGATCCTGGGGCTCCAGGGCGTCTCGATCCGCTCCGTCGTGCAGCAGGGGCTCGGCGACGAGGCGCGGCTCGTGATGGTCATGCACCCGGTGCTCGAGTCGAAGTTCCGGGCCGCGGTCGACATGATCGCCGGGCTCGACTTCGTCCGCTCGACGCCACGCGTGATCCGCGTGCTCGAGGAAGTCTTCGAGTGAGCCTGTGGCGCTACGCCGACCGCCTGCCGGTCGAGCCGCTGGTGACGATTGGGGAGGGCGACACGCCGCTCGTGGAGGCCCCCGAGCTCTCGCGCCGCACCGGCTGCGAGGTGTGGCTGAAGCTCGAGGGTGCGAACCCCACGGGGTCTTTCAAGGACCGCGGCATGACCGTGGCCGTCTCGGCCGCCATGCGCGAGGGCGCGGAGGCGGTGGTGTGCGCGTCGACCGGCAACACGGCGGCCAGCGCCGCCGCCTACGCGGGCCGGGCCGGCCTGCGCGGAGCGGTGATCGTCCCGGAGGGCAAGATCGCCACCGGAAAGCTCGCCCAGGCGCTCATGCACGGGTCCCGCGTGATCGCGCTGAGGGGCAACTTCGACCGGGCCCTCGAGCTCGTGCGCGAGCTGGCCGAGCGACACCCCATCTCGCTCGTCAACTCAGTCAACGACTACCGAATCGAGGGGCAGAAGACGGGCGCCTTCGAGGTGCTGGACGAGTTGGGCGAGGCGCCGGACGTGCTCTGCATCCCCGTGGGCAATGCGGGCAACGTCACGGCCTGGTGGAAGGGGTTCGGCGAGGCCGGCGTCGCGCCGCGCCTGCACGGCTACCAGGCCGAGGGTGCCGCGCCGCTCGTGCGGGGCGAGCCGATCCAGCAGCCCGAGACCGTGGCCTCGGCGATCCGGATCGGGAACCCGGCGCGCTGGGAGGACGCCATGAACGCGTTCACCGCCTCCCGCGGCGAGGTCCGGGCGGTGTCGGACGCGGAGATCCTCGAGGCCTACTCGCTGCTCGGGGCCCGCGAGGGAGTCTTCTGCGAGCCGGCGTCTGCGGCCGCCGTCGCAGGTCTGCTCCGATATGGGGCCGAGGGCCGCGTGGTCTGCGTGCTCACCGGCCACGGCCTCAAGGATCCGCAGGCGGCGATGAGCCGCGCGGGGCCGGTCGTGCCCTGCGAGCCGGAGCTGGGCGCTCTGGAGACGGCGGTCCTCGGGTGAATCGCCGCCGCCTCGTGCGCGTCCCCGCGTCCACCGCCAACCTGGGGCCAGGCTACGACGCGCTAGCCGCCGCGCTCTCGCTCGGCCTCGAGCTCGAGGTGGAGGAGACCGGCGAGTTCTCGGTCAAGTCGGATGTGGCCGGCGTACCGCTCGACCGGACCAATCTGTGCGTGCGCGCCTTCGAGGCTCTGAGGCCGGCCGAGGGGCTCTCCTTCCGGATCAGGTCCGAGATCCCGCTCGCGGCGGGTCTCGGCTCGAGCGCCGCGGCGATCGTCGCGGGGCTCGCGGCCGCGGACCACATGTACGAGCTCGACGCGCCGCTCTTCGAGCACGCGCGCGAGCTCGAGGGCCACCCCGACAACGTGGCGGCGGCCCTGCTCGGCGGCTTCGTGATCTGCGCGGGCGACGAGCCCGTGCGCTTCGACCCTGCCCCGGGCCTCGAGGCGGTGCTCGCGATCCCCCCGACCACGGTGCCCACCACCGAGGCGCGCGCCGCCATGCCGCGGGAGGTCCCACTGGGGGAGGCCGTCGACAACGTGGCTCATGCCGCGCTGCTGGTGCTGGGGCTTGCCCACGACGACTTCTCGCTCATCGGCCGCGGCCTGAAGGACCGGCTCCATCAGCCGCGACGCCGCGGGCTCTACCCACGCTCGATGGAGCTCGTGGAGCGGGCGGAGGACCTGGGCGCGGTCGGCGCGACGGTCTCGGGCGCCGGGCCGGCCGTCCTCTTCTGGTGCCACTGGCAGCAGACCGGCGGGGTGATGGAGGCGCTCCGCTCCGCAGCGCCGGACTGCGAGCTGCGCAGGGTGATGTTCGCCCCGGGCGGCGCGGACGTGAAGTCGCTGTGAGCGAGATCGTCAAGGCCGCCGGTGGCGTGGTGGTGCGCGACGGGCGGGTTGCCGTCGTGCACCGGCCGAAGTACGACGACTGGAGCCTCCCCAAGGGCAAGCTCGACCCCGGCGAGCGCTTCGAGGAGGCGGCCCTGCGCGAGGTTGAAGAGGAGATCGGCCTGCGTTGCCGGCTCGGCGAGGAGCTGCCGACGGTGAGCTACCACGACGCGAAGGGCCGGCCCAAGATCGTGCGCTACTGGCGCATGGAGCCGGTGGAGGGCGACTTCACCCCGAACGACGAGGTTGACGAGACGCGCTGGCTGCCGCCCGACGAGGCGACGGCGGTGCTCAGCTACCCGCGCGATCGCGAGGTGGTGAGGGCCGCCCGGATGTGACCTAGCGAGCTCGCGCGCGACCTTCAGCGCGTCAAGAGCCAGCCGCCCGTCGGTGCGAAGCGGCGATCCGTCGCGCCGCTACTGGAACTCGAACGGCACGAGGTCCGGCCGCTGCCGGCCGGCACGATCCGTGTCGGCGTGCCGCTCGACGAGCTCGGGACGCTCGACGAAGGCGGTGTCGGCCAGGGGCCGGCGCTCGGGCCGTGGGTGGAGGACGTCGCCGAGGAGGTCGCGCGGCGGAACCTCGCGTGAGGGGGCGGGGGAGATGCTGGTCGGGACCTATGTCAGGCACGGCTTGTACATGACGGTCGCCGTCGAGGTGAGCGGCGCGGCGACGGCGTCGGCGGCGGTGGTGCTGGAGCGCTCGGAGCGGCCCGGCTCCGCATCGGTCAGGGTGGCCTGCGAGCTCGAGTCGCTGTCGGTCGCCGTTCGCCACGCCGAGGGGCTCGTGCTCTCGCGCGGCGGATGGCTCGGGGCCGAGGCCGAGGGCCTCGCCGGCAGCCCGGTGGAGCGCCGGGTCGCCGAGCGGATGTTCTCGGAGCCCGAGCTCCGCCGCTACGTGCACCTGCCGGCGTAGAAGGAAGGCAGCCAGTGAGGGCGGGCGAGCGGCTCGGGGGATGGGCGACATCGATGTGCGACGTCCGATCAGTCAGGAAGCCGGGCCAGGAATCGCGACAGAGCCGCACGCCACCGACGCGGCTGTTCGAGGTGGAGGTCATGACCCGCGGCGGCTATCTCAGCAAGCCGGGCCTCCGCGACCCGGGCCACCATAGCCCGCGCCTGGGCCGGCCCGAGGGTACCCCGCTCGCCGCGCACTACGAGCGTCGGACACCGGATGTGTCCCCACTCCGCCCAGTAGGACCGCTGGGTTCCCTCGCGCAGGGCGCGAACCATCACGCCGAGGTCGAAGCGCGGCCACCAGGCGCCGTCTCGCTCCTCGAGCCCGTTCGTCGCCATCTCAGCACGGAGCGACTGGCCGCCGAAGAACTCCAGCGCGGCCTGCCGGGAGGGAAACGGCACCGGCCAGGCTGCGAGCGTGCCGGCCACTTCGGCGACCGGGGCGTCGCCGCCGGCGTCCGGGCTCGCCTCTGCGACGATCAGCGCTCGCACGAGATCGGGGCGGCGAGCGGCCGTCAAGAAGGCGGTGTGCCCGCCGAGCGACTGTCCGACGAGGACGACCGGGCCGAGGCCCAGCTGCTCGATGACGGCAACGGTGTCGTTGACGTAGGCGGCGCGCGAGACATCGCTCGGGAGACGCTCGCTACGCCCGTGGCCGCGCTGGTCGAGCGCCAGTACCCGGTGGCGGTCACTCAGCCACTCGGCGGTCTCGGACCACTCGCCCGCGTGCCCCGCGAGGCCATGCAGCAGTAACGCCGGCTGCCCCTCACCGCCGAAGTCGAGGCACGGAAGACGGACCCGGTCGCGCTCGAGGTGCAGCCAAGCCACGCGGCAGTCGTACCACCGCTAGCAGCTCAGCAACGAGGAACCTGCCGCCGGTCGTCGGCCGGAAGGCGATAAGGCCGACTCGGGACGAGTGGGCATCCTGCTCTCGCGCCCGCGGGCCAAGCGCGCCGAGGACGTGATCGAAGCAAGAGAACGACCCGCCGCCGCGCGGGAGGGAGGACCCATGACCGAAGACGAGACAGCATTCGACTAGCGCTGGACGGCATCGTTCTGTCCGGTTGCAAGTAGCGACCGCCCCCCAACGGGGGGGGTATCGCTACGGTGGCCCGAGCGACGAGGAGCGTCTTGCGGTGCTCGATACGGTCGATCGCATGGCGACCGCGAGCGAGGCACGAACCGAGAGCTCGGTCGCCGACCAGCTGCTGGCCCTGCTCGAGCCGCCCCGGTGGCCGTCGACCAGGAGGCCATGCGCGTGCTGATCGTGGACCGCGGCGAGCCCGTCGGCTACGAGCTCTGGTTCCGCCCGGGGCCCGGCCATGCCGGCGGGCCGGGCTGGTTCGAGCTCGCTCGCGAGCCCGGAGGGGGATCGCGCCAGGGCGGTGTCCGCCTGCGAGGTGATGGCGCTCGCCAGCGAGGTTGACCTGGCCGAGGCCGTGGCAGACATGACGCTGCGGCTGGCACGCCTCTTTGAGGCGACCGACACCGCGGGCGGGGCGGCGATCGCCTGGCGCCTGCGCGCCGAGGTGCGCGCCGGGCGTGCCGGAGAGCGCGTCGCGCTGCGGCGGATCCAGGCGCGCATCCTTCAGGCGGTGGAGCGGATCGCACGGGCGGTTCGGAGCGAGCGGTTCGTGGCCCGGATCTTTACGCCGGCGGAGGCGGCCGACTGTCGCGCGCGCGGCTGCCCCAGCGAGCGATTCGCCGGACGCTTCGCGGCCAAAGAGGCGATCGCCAAGGCCCTGGGC
>JBKPFJ010000093.1:0-14313 GCA_046728795.1 Actinomycetota bacterium
GTCTGGGCCGTGTCTCAGTCCCAGTGTGGCTGATCGTCCTCTCAGACCAGCTACCCATCGCGGCCTTGGTGAGCCATTACCTCACCAACAAGCTAATGGGCCGCGGGCCGATCCCGATGCGGAGGCCGAAGCTTCCTTTCCCTCTCGTGCTGGTGCACGAGAGACACATCCGGTATTAGCCCGGGTTTCCCCGGGTTGTCCCGGTCATCGGGGCACGCTACCCACGTGTTACTCACCCGTTCGCGGCTCTGCCCCAGGCCGAAGCCTGGTTCGTCGCTCCACTTGCATGTGTTAAGCACGCCGCCAGCGTTCGTCCTGAGCCAGGATCAAACTCTCCGTGAAAGACCTGCGTGGTATCAGCCGACCGGCTGACCGGTCGGTGCCACTGTCTTCCGCAAGGGGTAAACGCGAAGCGCTCACCCCGCGCCAGAGAGTGTCAAGTCGTCTTTGCGCGGACCGCGTACACCTGCGGCCGAGCGCTGGACTCGACGGGTTCTGTTCAGGCCCCGCGCCCTTGCGGGAGCGGGGTTCGAACCTGGGCGCGACCTTTCGATCGCGCATACTGTTGAGTTTTCAAAGACCGCCGCGCCCTCGGAGGGGGCCTCCGCCCCAAAGGCGCCCCGGATGAAAACGGCCTCCCGGAACGGAAGGCCGCATCCTGATTCCGGTGCGACGGAGCAGTGTAGCACCGGTCAGGGCCCCCGACCAGCCGCGCGGCAGTGCTCAGGAAGCGCGCAGCGGCGCTCTGGGAGCCGCTGAGCGGCGCCTCGAAAAGGGCCAGTCAGGCTCTGCGAAGCCGCTTGAACCGGCGCTTTCCCACCTGGAGCACGCCCCCCTCGAGCTCCCGGGCGGGCACGTCGAGCGGCTCTCCGGGCAGGGTGCGGCCGTCGAGCTTGACGCCGCCCTGGGCGAGCAGGCGACGGCCCTCGGAGCGGGAGATGCCGAAGGCGTCGGCGATCAGGGCCGGCAGGTGGGCGACCCCATTCGGCGAGGAGAACGCGAACTCCTCGACTTCCTCCGGGGCGCGATGCTCCACGTGGAGGCGATTGAAGTGCTCCTCGGCCTCGGCCGCGGCCTCCCCGCCGTGTAGGCGCGCGGTCAGGGTCCTCGCCATGGCACGCTTTGACTCCACCGCGGAGCGCTCCGGCTCAAACGGCTCGTCGAGCAGCAGGGCGTAGTACTCGGGCATGGCCGAGTCCGGCACTCGCATGAGCTTCCCAAAGATCTCCTCCGGGGTCTCGGTTACCCCGATGTAGTTTCCGAGCGACTTCGACATGCGCTGGACCCCGTCGATTCCCGGCAGGATCGGCACGGTGAGGATCGACTGGGGTGGCACGCCGTAAGCCTGCTGAACGTCGCGCGCCAGCAGCAGATTGAACCTCTGGTCCGTGCCCCCGAGCTCGACGTCCGCGCGGACCGCCACGGAGTCATACCCCTGAAGCAGCGGGTACAGCAGCTCGAGGATCGAGATCGGCTCGCGGCCCGCGTAGCGCTTCGCGAAGTCGTCGCGCTCCAGCAGCTGCGCGACCGTCGCGGTTCGCGCGAGCCGGAACAGGTCCTCGGTGGGCATGTCGAGCCATTCGGAGTTGAAGCGGACCTCGGTGCGCTCCGGGTCGAGGACGGTGAACGCCTGCCGCTTGAACGCCTCCGCGTTGCGGTCGATCTCCTCCCCCGCGAGCTGCGGGCGAGTGGCAGAGCGCCCGCTGGGGTCCCCCACGCGCCCCGTGTAGTCGCCAACGATCAGCACCACCGTGTGTCCCAGGTCCTGGAACTCGCGGAGCTTGCGCAGCACCACGGTATGTCCCAGGTGGAGGTCCGGCGCGGTGGGGTCGATACCCAGCTTCACACGAAGCGGACGATCCCCGGCGAGCTGTTCCTCGAGCGCCCCCTCCGGGAGCGCGTCGACCGCGTTCCGGGTGAGGTGGCGGGCGGCCTCGCCCGGGGATCGGGTCATGGGGCCAATGCTAGACTCCGGCGCCCTGTGAGCGCACCCGCCGGAGGGTGCGCCCGGGGTCGCGCACGCCGCCTCTCCCGCGTGGCCCGGAGACCGCCCAAATGTCGACGTCCACGCTGGTCACAGCACCGCAGCGGCCGAAGCTGAAGAAGCTGCGGCTGACCGTGGTGATCGTCGGTCTCGCGGTGCTGGCCCTCATCTCGACGGTGTTCGGAATGATGATGGCCGTCGCCAGCGACCTGCCCGCGCTGGAGAACGAGGCGGAATACAGGGCGGCCATGAACTCCACGCTGCTCGCCGGCGGCCCCGGCTGCCGCAAGGACGAGGACAAGTGCAGCGTCATTGCCCGCCTCACCGGCAACCAGAACCGCATCCTGCTCGGCCCGGGCCAGATCTCGCCGAACATCAAGAACGCGGTGATCGCCATCGAGGACCGGCGCTTCTACGAGCACGGCGGGGTCGACTACAAGGGCATCGCGCGTGCGCTCGTCCAGGATGTGATGCGGCGCAAGGCGGCACAGGGAGGCTCGACCATCACCCAGCAATTCGTGAAGAACGCCCTCTCGGCCCAGGGCAACCGGTCGGTGTTCCAGAAGCTGCGCGAGGCGGCGCTCGCCTACCACCTCGAGCGCAAGTGGTCGAAGCAGAAGATCCTCACCCAGTACCTGAACACCATCTACTTCGGGAACGGGGCCTACGGAATCGAGTCGGCGGTGCGGACCTACTTCGGGCAGGGCGACCAGGCGGCCCTCACGGCGACCGGGGAGCCGGCCACGAGCACGGTCGACAGCGGCGACGAGGCCGCGGACGTGACGCCCGCCCAGGCGGCGCTGCTCGCCGGGATGATCGCCTCCCCGGCGGCGTACGACCCCGTGGAGCATCCCCGGGCGGCCCGCCGACGCCGCGACGAGGTCCTCGAGCGCATGCTCGAGATGAACACCATCACGCGCGCGGAGTACAAGGACGCCCTGAACGAGTCGGTCCCCGACGAGAACCAGGTGGACCCTGCGAGCGTCGACTCGCGCCAGCCCTACTTCTCGACCTGGCTGACACAGCAGCTCGTCGATCGCTACGGGCCGGGCCTCGTTTTCGGGGGCGGACTGAAGATCGAGACCACGCTCGACCCTGAGCTGCAGGCCGCTGCGGAGCAGGCCATCTCCGGACGCCTCGCCGGGGTGGGCCCGAGCGCTTCGCTCGTGGCGATCGAGAACAAGACCGGCGAGATCAAGGCGATGGTCGGCGGCACGGACTACGAGCACAAGCCCTTCAATCTGGCCACCAACGGCCATCGCCAGCCCGGCTCGGCGTTCAAGCCCTTCGACCTGATCGCCGCGCTCGGGCAGGGCGTCAGCCCGGATGCCACGTTTACCTCGCAGAAGAAGGTGTTCCCCGTCCCCGGCTCCAAGCGCGAGAAGTTCGTGGTCAACAACTACGAGGACCAGTACGCGGGGGTCGCGACGCTGCGGACGGCCACGGCGACCTCCGACAACTCGGTGTTCGCCGAGCTCGGCCTCAAGGTGGGGACGGGCAGGATCGCGAGGCTCGCCCAGAGGATGGGCATCAGCACCCCGGTCTCCACCAACCCGGCCATGACCCTGGGTGGCCTGCAGGAGGGCCTGACCCCGCTCGAGCTCGCCTACGCGTACACCACGATCGCCAACAAGGGGCTGAAGGTCTCGGGCTCGCTCGCGCCCGGCGGCGACGGCCCCGTGGGGATCCGCAAGGTGGACGGGGACGGCCGCCACGCCGAGAACGACGTGACCAAGGAGCGCGTCTTCCCGGAGTCGGTCGGCGAGACGGCACAGCAGCTGCTAGCCGGTGTGATCGAGGGCGGCACGGGACGCGTCGCCCAGATCGGCGAGTTCGCCGCGGGCAAGACGGGCACCACCGAGAACTACGGCGACGCCTGGTTCGCGGGCTTCAACAAGGACCTCACCGTGGCCGTCTGGGTCGGCTACCCCGACAAGCTCGAGCCGATGGAGACCGAGTACCACGGCGGGCCGGTCGCCGGCGGCACTTACCCGGCCGAAATCTGGCACGACTTCATGACCTCCTGGCTGCGTATCCGCGACGCCCGCGACCTGGCCGACGGCAAGAAGGACGAAGTGCCCGTGCCGGTCCCGTCGGCGCCGGTCACTCCCACCCCGGCTCCCAGCGCGACGCCGCCCGCGGAAACGCAGGGCGAGGCGGAGCAGGCGGCCCCGGCGCCCCAGAAGCAGCAGCCGCCGCCGCAGCAGGATCAGGCGCCGCCCCAGCCCGCCCAACCGGCTCCGGCTCCCGCGCCGGCGCCGGCCCCGCAGCCGCAACCGTCACCGGGCGGCGGCACCGGCGAGGGCGGCACGACACCGCCGAGCCAGTAGCGCTCAGGCGGCGCGCATGGCGGCGGGCCAGGGCCGCGATACGTGGCGACTGTCCGCGTCACAGAAGCGCCAGGGAAGCTCGGCGGCCTTCGTGATCCCCACCCGCTCACCGCGCACGAGGCGAGGCACCCGCGCGGCCGTCCCCGGCGTCAGCACCTCGATCGGCCCCTTCTCCAGCGAGCTGCCGTTGAGGTCGAGCCCGATGCCGAGCGCCTGGGTCAGCTTGCCGGGGCCGGAGCAGAGATCCTCGGCGTGCTCGAGGCCGCGCCTGCCGCGCATCAGGTCGATTCCCTCGAGCGGCTCGAGCGCTCGGATCAGCACCGCCGCCCCGATCCCCTCGGGCTCGGCGACCGCGTTCAGCAGCACGTGGATGCCGTAGGACCGGTACACGTAGGCGCGTCCGGGCGGGCCGAACAGTGTGTTCGTCCGCTCGGTGACCCCGACGTAGGCGTGGCAGGCCGGCTCGGACTCGTGGTAGCTCTCCGTCTCCACGATCCGACCGGCGGTCTCGCCATGGCGCACGACGCAGCCAACGAGATCGCGCGCCACCTCGTGCACCGAGCGGAAGTAGAAGTCGGCCCTCACGCCTCCTCCAGCATGTGTCGAGCCAGGGCGAGCTGCTCCCGGACGCGGGCCAGGGCGGTGCCCCCCTCGGACACCTTCGACTCGATCCAGGCCCCTTCGCGAAGCAGCTCGTAGTACTCGCCGTACGCACGCGGGGTGGCCCCGGACGGGTCACCCAGCAACGGCGGCGCGAGTTCGCGCAGCTCGCCCTCCGTCAGCTCGGAAAGGGCCTTGCCCCGCTCGAGCGCCGAGCGCACCAGGCCGCCCACCACGCCGTGCGCCTCGCGGAACGGCACCCCCCGCTTGACGAGCAGGTCGGCCAGGTCGGTGGCGGCAAGCAGCTCGTCGGAGGCCGCGGCGGCCATCCGCTCGCGGTGGAAGTCGATCCCCTCGAGCATCGCGGACGCCACCCTCAGGCAGAGCTCGAGCGTGTCGACCGCGTCGAACAGCGGCTCCTTGTCCTCCTGAAGGTCCTTGTTGTAGGTGAGCGGCAGGCCGTGAAGCACGCCGTGGAGCGCCACCAGGCTGCCCACCACGCGGGGCGCCTTCGCGCGCAGGAGCTCGGCGGCGTCCGGGTTCTTCTTCTGCGGCATCAGGCTCGAGCCCGACGTAAAGGCGTCGGCCACCGTGCAGAAGCGGAACTCCTCGCTCGACCAGAGCACGATCTCGGCCCCGAGCTGCGAGAGGTGCGTGGCACAGGTGGCGGCCGCCGCCAGGTAGTCGAGCACGAAGTCGCGGTTCGAGACCGCGTCGATGGAGTTCTCGGCGATGCCCCCGAAGCCGAGCTCCTGGGCGACGAACATGCGACTGGTGTCGAAGTTCACCCCCGCGAGGGCGCCGCTGCCGAGCGGGATGTCGTCCGTCGCACCGAGGCAGAAGCCGAACCGGTGCCGATCGCGGCGGAACTTCCAGAAGTATGCGAGCAGGTGGTGCGAGAGGTATACGGGCTGGGCGCGCTGGAGATGCGTGTAGCCCGGCATCGGCCAGTCGAGGTGGCGCTCGGCCAGCCCGGCGAGCGTCCGCATGAGCTCGAAGAGCAGCTCGCGCGCGGTGAGCGCGTGGGTGCGAACCAGCATCGCTACGTCGGTGGCCACCTGGTCGTTGCGGGAGCGGGCCGTGTGGAGCTTGCCGCCCACGGGGCCGACGATCTCCGTCAGGCGCCGCTCGATCGCCATGTGCACGTCCTCGTCCCCCTCCACGACCTCGAAGCGGTCCTCGTCGATCTCGCGCTTGACCGCGGCCAGGCCCTTCTCCAGCAGCTCGAGCTCCTCGGTCGCGATGATCCCGCTGCGCGCGAGCATACGCGCGTGCGCGAGCGACTGCTCGAGGTCGTAAGGCGCCAGGCGATAGTCGAAGCGGATCGAGGAGTTGAGCGCCCGGAAGAGCGGGTCCTGGGGATCCGAAAAGCGGGACATGAGCCCCGCCAGGCTACGCGACGGTGGCGTCGCCTACGGCAACGTGGGGTTGTGGGCGACGGCGGCTACCTGGCTCGCCAGCGCCAGGCCAAGGAGGTACAGGGAGATGCCCCAGCCCGCGTATGCGTTGCGGCTGCGCGGATAGAGGCGGTGCTCGGGATTGCGTCCGATCGACAGGACCACGGGGACGCAGAAGAGCAGCCCCGCGCCGATCAGCGCGTAGCCCGTCCAGCCCGTGACCAGGTAGCCGAGATCGAGCCGGAAGTCGCTCGCGATGAGCCCCATCGCCCGGTGCCAGAGCAATATCGGCAGCGCGAGCGCCCCGAGCAGGCCGGCCAGCCCCACGAGACGGGCCTCGCGCCGCTGGCGCCGCTCTCGCAGCGACCGCTTCGGCACCCTGCCGTTCCTTCGAGCCACGCCGCGATCATCTCATAGCCCCTCGTAGGATTCGGCACGTGAGAGCGCTCGTCACCGGGGCAACCGGGAAGGTGGGGAACGCAGTCGCTCGGGCCCTCCTCGCGCGGGGCCACGAGGTGCGTGGCCTGGTGCGCGACGCGGCCGGGGCACGTCTGGCAGACGGCGTCGAGCCCGTGCGGGGCGACGTGACGGATCCGCCATCGCTCGAGCGGGCGGCCGTCGGCTGCGAGCTCGTCTTCAACGCCATGGGCCTCCCCGAGCAGTGGTTCGCCGATGCCGAGGTCTTCGAGCGCGTGAACGCGCGCGGCACCGAGGCGGTGGTCCGGGCCGCGCTGAAGGCCGGAGCCCGGCGCGTGGTCCATACCTCGACGATCGACGTCTTCCACGCGGAGCCCGGCTCGACGTTCGACGAGTCGCAGGTGGCCGACTACCCGAAGGGCACGGCCTACGAGCGCTCGAAACAGCGGGCGGAGGAGCTGGCGCTCGCCGCGGCCGGCGACGGCGGGGCCGAGGGCGTCGAGCTGGTGATCGTCAACCCCGCCGCGGTCTACGGCCCGGGCCCGACGGGCAGCGCGTCCTTCGAGCGGCAGCTGTTCGAGCCGATCCTGAACGGCAACCGGCTCGCGGCGCCCGCGCTGCCCCCCGGTGGCTGCGGGGTCGTCCTGAGCGACGACGTGGGCTCCGGCCAGGTGCTCGCCGCCGAACGCGGGCGCCCCGGCGAGCGCTACATCCTCTGCGAGCGCCACGTGACCCTGCGCGAGCTGGCCGAGGAGGTCGTGCGGGTCGCGGGTCGCGGCCGGGTGCCGCCGGTGCTTCCCGTCGCAGCGGCCAGAGGGCTTGCGGGAGCGGGCGAGGCGGTGAGCCGCCTGATCCGCAGGCCGCCTCTCCTCGCTCGGGGCCAGCTCTACTTCTTCCTCTGGAACGCCGCGCCGGACGGCTCGAAGGCGCGCGGGGAGCTGGGCTGGGAGCCGACTCCCCTCCCCGAGGGGCTCCGCCTCACGCTGGATGTCTGAGGCGTCTGTGCGCCCGGCGCGGGAAGCCGACGGAGCCGCCGTCGCGCCGCTCCTCTACGAGACGGCAAGGGGGCTGTACGACCGCTACGCGGGCGGCGGCGAGCGGGCGCTGCGGCTCCTGCGGCGCGGCTTCGACGCCCCGGGCAACAACACGAGCCGAGAGGTGGTGACGGTCGCCGAGCTCCAGGGGACCGTCGTGGGAGTGCTCGCCGCCTTTCCCGTGGAAGAGAACGGCCCCCGGGCCGGGGCCTTCATGCGCCTGACGCTGCGGACGATTCCCCCCTGGCGCTGGCCGGGGGCGCTCTGGGTCTACTGGGCGGGCGCGCGTGCCACGCCGGCGCCACCCATTTCGGCCCTCTACATCGACGCCCTGGCAACGGATCCCGGCTACCGGCGGCGTGGAGTGGCACGCGGGCTGCTCGAGGAGGCGGAGCGGCAGGCGCGCGCGGCGGCCCTCCGCTCGGTTGCCCTCGACACCTCCCTCGACAACAAGGCGGCCCGCGCCCTGTACGTGGGCGCGGGCTACCAGGAGGTCGCCTACCGGGCTCCGGGTCGGACCCTACCCGGCTTCGTGGCGCTGGTGAAGGAGCTGTAGGGCCCGGCGGCGAGGCCGGCCGGGCCCCGAGGCTCCTACTCGTACTGGAGGGCCTTGAGCGGGTCGAGCCGCGCCGCTCGCCGGGCCGGCAACACGGGCGCCAGCACGCCGGCCGCCGCCGCCACGATCGCGAAGGCGATGAGCGACCCGACCGGCACGGCGAACGCGAGCCCGTCGTCGGAGAACGCCGCAGTCACGAGCCCGGCCAGGAACAGCCCCACGCCGGTCCCGAACGTCGCCCCGATGAGCGCGGTGACCATGCTCTCGTGGCGGACCATGCGCCGCGTCTGTCGGCGCGTCATCCCCACGGCCCGCAGCATCCCCAGCTCGCGCGTGCGCTCGAGCACCGAGAGCACGAGCGTGTTGACGATGCCGAACAGCGACACGAAGGCGCTCGCCGAGCTGCGCCAGCTGTTCGGGCCGGTGCGGCGCGGCGACGGCGAGGCGCTGACCGGCTCCCCGACGCTCGCGCACGTGGATCGCCTGGTCCAGCGGGCTCGCGACGCGGGACTGCCGGTGGAGCTTCGCGTGGAGGGCGAGCGTCGGGCGCTGCCACCCGGGGTCGGCCTCGCGGCCTACCGGGTTGTCCAGGAGGCGCTCACCAACCCCATCAAGCACGCCGGCAACGCGCGGGCGATGGTGCGCGTGAGCTACGGCCCTGCGGAGGTGGCGGTGGAGGCGAGCGACGACGGCACCGGCGCCGGCAACGGGCCCTCGAGAGCGGCGGCCACGGCCTGGTCGGGATGCGTGAGCGGGTGGGCCTCCGTGAAGACCCACGTGGCGCGGGTGCTTACCAAGCTCGGCCTGCGCGACCGCGTGCAGGCTGTGGTGACCGCCTTGAGTCGGGGCTGGTCAGCCCCGGACGGGCCTAGCCGCGAGCACCTCGCGCACCGCCAGCGCCACGCGCTCGACATCACCGTCCCGGAGCTCGGGGAAGAAAGGCAGCGCCAGCGAGCGGGCGGCCACGTCCTCGCAGACCGGGAACTCGCCCTCGCGGTGGCCGAAGCGCTCCCGGTAGAAGCTCATCAGGTGGATCGCCGGCAGGTAGGGCTTCGAGTCGATTCCCCGCTCGCGCAGCGCTCGCACGGCCTCGTCGCGGTCGGCGCCGCGGGGCAGCTGCACCACGTAGACGAACCAGGACCGCCGGTCCCCGTCCCCGTCGGGACAGGGGAGCTCGAGCCCCTCGACCTGCGCGAGCGCCTCGCCGTAGAGCGCCGCCACGCGCGCCCGGGCCGCGAGCAGCTCGTCGAGCCGCTCGAGCTGGGCCAGCCCAAGCGCGCAGGAAAGGTCGTCGAGCCGGTAGTTGAACCCCAGGCGGTCGTGGTCGAGCCACCCCATGTCCGGGGCGCGACCCTGGTTTCGCTCCGAGTCGATCCGCTCCTTGTGCTCGCCGCTCACGACCGCGCCCCCCTCGCCGGTAGTGAGCTGCTTGTTGGGGTAGAAGCCGAACACGGCGAGGTTCCCCCGGGTGCCCACGGGCGCGCCGTCGCCGTGCACCGCGCCGAGGGCCTCGCAGGCGTCCTCGACGATCCAGCGGCCGTCCGCCATGCCCTCGAGGGCCGGGAGGTCGGCCGGGTAGCCGAAGACGTGCACGGGCAGGAGGCCCACGGTCCGATCCCCGAGGGCGTCGGCCGCCGCGGCCGGATCGAGGTTCAGCGTGCGGGCGTCGATGTCGCAGAACACCGGCCGCGCGCCCTCGTACAGCAGGCAGTTCGCCGAGGCCACGAACGAGAAGGGGCTCGTCACCACCTCGTCGCCCCGCTCCACGCCGGCGGCCCGGACGGCCAGGTGCAGCCCCGCCGTGCCGCTCGACACCGCGGACACGCGCTCGACGCCAAGCCGGGATGCCAGTGCCTGCTCGAACTCCGGCAGCTTCGGTCCCAGGGCGATGTGCCTCGAGCGCAGGGCATCGAGCACGAGCTCCTCCTCGCGCGGCCCGAACCACGGCCGGGACAGCGGGATGAACGGGTCCGTCACGCCGGCTGCCGGACGCGCGCCATCCCCGCTTCGAGCGAGTCGACGAGCGCTTCCCAGCTCGCCTCGATGATGTTCTCGGACACGCCGATCGAGCCCCAGGTCTCGCTGCCGTCGCTGGCGTCGAGCAGCACCCGGGTAACCGCGCCGGTGCCCTTCGACTCGTCGAGGATGCGCACCTTGAAGTTCACGAGCCGGACGTCGCGGAGGTGCGGGTAGATCTCGCCGATCGCGTCCCGCAGGGCGCGATCGAGCGCGTTCACGGGGCCGTTGCCCTCAGCCGTGCGCACGTAGCGCTGCCCGTCCACCCAGATCTTGATCGTTGCCTCCGTCTCCACGCGGCCGTCCTCGCGCTTCTCCACGATGGCCCGCCACGACTCCAGCCGGAACAGCGGCTCGTACTCGCCGGTCTCCTTTCGGATGAGCAGGTCGAGCGAGCCGTCGGCCGCCTCGAAGTGATAGCCCCGGTGCTCCAGCTCCTTCACGCGCTCGACCACGCGACCGGCCGTGTCGTCGTCAACCTCCGCGCGGGCCTTGACCGACGCCCTGCCGGACAGCTCGGACATCAGGATGCGCCGGTCGGCGCCGACCAGCGCGGGGTCCACGTGCTCGAACGTGCGCGCGTCGCGGTTCACGCCGGCCACGTGCATCCCGCCCTTGTGGGCGAAGGCGTTCGCCCCGACGTACGGCTGGTTGGGGTTCGGGGTGAGGTTGCAGAGCTCGTCGACGAGGTGGGCGGTCTCCGTTAGCCGGCCGAGCCTGGCACCGGTGTCGAAGCCCATCTTGAGCTGGAGCGCCGGCAGGATGGACACCAGGTTGGCGTTGCCGCAGCGCTCGCCGTAGCCGTTCATCGTGCCCTGCACCAGGCGAGCGCCGCGCTCCACGGCCACCAGCGCGTTGGCCACGCCGCAGCCCGAGTCGTCGTGGGTGTGGATGCCCACCGGGACCGCGAGCTCCTCGACCACCCGGGCGGTGGCCTCGGCCACCTGGTCCGGCAGCGACGACCCGTTCGTGTCGCAGAGCGTGACGTTCTCCGCCCCGGCGTCCGCCGCCGCTCGCAGGCAGCGGAGCGCGTAGATCGGATCGTCGCGGAAGGCGTCGAAGAAGTGCTCGGCGTCGTAGACGACGCGCTTCCCCTGCTCTACGAGGAAGGCGACCGAGTCCTCGATCATGCGCAGGTTCTCGTCGGGGTCCGCCTGGGTCACCTTCTCCAGGTGGAGCGCCCAGGTCTTGCCGACCAGCGTGCACACCGGCGCGAAGCAGTCGGCGAGCAGCCGCAGCCCGGCGTCGTGGTCGGCGGCCCCGCCCCGGCGCCTCGTCATGCCGAAGGCGGCCACATCGGCCGTCTCGAAGCGCTCGCCCGAGAGCAGCTCGAACAGAGCGGCCTCCTTCGGGTTCGAGGCCGGGAAGCCCCCCTCGATCACGTGCACGCCGAGCCCGTCGAGCGCGTGGGCAACGCGCACCTTCTCGTCCGCGGACAGCGACATGCCCTCGCCCTGCATGCCGTCGCGGAGGGTGGTGTCGTAGAGGAGGACGCGCTCGCTCACGCGCGGGATGGCACCGGCACCACGTCGAGCCATTCGGCGTAGCGTTCGGACCGGCCGTGGAGGGCGTCGTCGAACACGCTCTGGATCTCGCGCGTGATCGGTCCGGGCTGGCCGATCACGATGTCGTCGATCTCCCGCAGCGGCGTGAGCTCGGCCGCCGTGCCGGTCAGGAACACCTCGTCGGCCATGGCGAGCTCGGCTCTCGCGATGTCACGCTCGACCACCTCGTAGCCGAGGTCGCGGGCGATCTGGATCGCGGACTTGCGGTTGATGCCGTCGAGGATGCTCGCTGTCTGGGGCGGGGTGTGGATGACCCCCTCCTTGACGACGAACACGTTCTCCCCGGTCCCCTCGCACACGCGACCGAGGTCGTCGAGCAGGATCGCCTCCTCGTAGCCCGACTTGATCGACTCGATCTTCGCCAGCACCGAGTTCAGGTACTGCCCCGACGCCTTGGCGTGCGGCACGAGGCACGCGGGCGAGATGCGCCGCCAGGAGGACACGCGGGCGCGCACCCCGTTGCGCTTGCCCTCCTCGCCGAGGTACGCGCCCCACTCCCACACGGCGATGCTCGCCTCGACCGGGTTCTCCAGCGGGTTCAGGCCCATCGGGCCGGCGCCGCGGTACACGAGCGGGCGGATGTAGCAGCTCCTGAAGCCATTGCGGTTGATGAGCTCGTGCGTGACCTCGCGCAGCTGCTCCTTGGAGAAGGGCAGCTCCATGTAGTAGAGCTTGGCCGACTGCTCGAGCCTGTCGAGGTGGTCATGATGGCGGAAGATCGCGGCGCCGCGCTCGGACTCGTACGCTCTGATCCCCTCGAACACAGCCGTCCCGTAGTGGAGCGAGTGCGTGAGTACGTGCACCTTGGCGTCCTCCCAGGCGACGAACTCTCCGTTCAGCCAGATGAGGTCGGCGGTTGGCACTCGGCTTCTCCTACAGGTTCGCGAGGACGGCCCTGGTGGCCGCCTCTGTCGTGGCCTCACCGCCCAAGTCGGGTGTGCGAAGTCCCCCCTCCAAGGCGCGGTCGATGGCTGATTCTAACCCGGCGGCGGCGTCCTCCCGCCCGAGTCCGTGGCGCAGCATCATCGCCACCGAGCCGAACATGGCCAGCGGATTGGCCCTCCCGCTGCCGGCGATGTCCGGCGCCGAGCCGTGAACGGGCTCGAAGAGACCCGGTCCGCCGGCACCGAGCGAGGCGCTCGGCAGCATGCCGAGCGAGCCGGTGAGCATCGCTGCCTCGTCGCTTAGCACGTCGCCGAACAAGTTCTCGGTGAGGATGACGTCGAAGTCCGCGGGCCGCGATACCAGCTGCATCGCGGCGTTGTCGACCAGCATGTGCTCGAGCTCGACGTCGTGGCGCTCCCCCACCCGGGCCACCACCTCGCGCCACAGGCGCGAGGTCTCGAGGATGTTCGCCTTGTCCACGCTCGTGACCTTCCTGGTGGCCGATCGGAAGGCCACCTCCGCGATGCGCTCGATCTCGGCGACCGAGTAAACACACGTGTCGAAGGCGGTCGAGTCGCGCCGACCGCGTTCGCCGAAGTAGATGCCGCCGGTCAGCTCGCGCACCACGAGCAAGCTCGTGCCCTCGATCCGCTCGCGCCGCAGCGGGCTGGCGTCGAGGAGGGCCCGGCTGGGTCGGACCGGGCGCAGGTTGGCGAACAGGCCGAGTCCCTTGCGCAGGCCGAGCAGCCCCTGCTCCGGGCGCTGGGCGTCGGGAGCGGTCGTGTCCCATTTCGGCCCGCCCACGGCGGCGAGCAGGACCGCGTCCGCGGAGCGGCAGGCCTCCAGCACCTCGTCCGTCAGGGCGGTGCCGTGGACGTCGATCGAGGACCCGCCGACAAGTCGCTCGTCGAGCTCGAAGCCGCCGAGCCGGTCGAGCAGCTGGACCGCGGCCGCCATGATCTCGGGCCCGATCCCGTCCCCGGGCAGCAGGACGATCCGGGCCATCAGGAGCTTCCGCTACCTTCGCGCGCCCGGCGCGCAAAACTCCGCTCGTGGGCGGCGGCTGACTCAGCCACGGCGCGCGGAGATGTTGAGCCGAACGTAGTCGAGCACGAGCGGGTCGCCGGCTTCACGCTGGACCGCGTCCACGTAACGGTCGTGCAACTCCGGAGGGAGCCGCTCCAGGTGAGGGGCCAGGCAAACGCTGCTCAGAAATCCCCGCGCGTCCTCGGGGCGCTCCTCCGCCTCCTCGAGCCAGCAGTGCACCTCACGGAAGCCCGCGGCCTGGAGACGCTCGGCGGCCGTCGCCGCTGACGAGAAGTACCACGTCTCGCCCCAGTCGCGCAGGTACTCGGCATAGGGACCCTCGTTCCCCACGCTCCGGGCGAGCGTGAGGAAGGCCGACACGTTCCCCTCTCCCCCGCACTGCGCCTCCATCACCCCGCCGGGGCGCAGGGCATCGTGCATGCGCCGGAAGAGCAGGTCGTGGTCGAGGATCCAGTGGAAGACGGCGGTCGACAGCACCGCGT
>JBKPFJ010000084.1:0-7118 GCA_046728795.1 Actinomycetota bacterium
GCGTTCATCGGCGACGTCCAGCGGCTCGTGTCGACGAAGCTCGAGCCCTTCCGGCCGCCGCCGGGCACGTCGTAGGACATGCCGTTCAGGAGGTGCGAGCACGTGCCGACGATCGTCGGCATCAACGACCGGCGCCGCTCGCCCGTGACGTACCAGACCCTGAGGCGCACGTAGAAGCTCTTGGGCCGCTTGAAATGGTTCATGACCATCGCGGTGAGGCTCCAGGAGGGCGCGCTCCCGTCGGTCGTGCGGTTGTTGATGCCGTAGCGGCGCCGGAAGGAGCGCGGCCAGCCGACGCGGCTCAGCTTGCCGCCGGGATGCTCCTCGCCGCGCCCGCCGATGAAGCCGGAACCGGCCCAGCAGCTGCCGGGCGCCTGGTCGACCCGGCCCGGGGCGAAGATCAGGAAGTGGTGGACCATCATCCGCCGCAGGGGGAGCGGCTTCGCGTTCGGCCGCTTCGAGTCGACGATGTCCTGCGCGGCCCAGCCCGTGATGTAACCCGGTCGCTTTGGCGCCTCTCGGCCGTTCGGCCGGAGCGTCACCTGGTGCGTGTCGTGCACGTACGGGAGCGTGTGGATCTTCGGCGAGTAGAGGGTCAGCAGCCGCTCCCGGGCGGAGGCGGCGGGAACGACGATCACCGAAATTGCGGCCGCGAGCGCGACGCTCGCTGCGAGCCGCTTGCGCATCCTTGCTCCCTTCGTCGGCGTGGAGCCTACCGGCGGTAGGCGACCCGCGACCAGGAGGGCTCGGGCGAGAGCTCGATCAGCTCGAAGTCGCGATCCGGCTGCGCGTAGCCGAAGGAATGGCTCGACTCGTCGAAGACCACCTCGAGTTCGCCCTCCATGACCCGCTGGTCGAGCCAGGCGCCGCGGAACACGAGCCGCCGGATCCAGTGGACGAGCGAGCGCTCGGAGGGGCCGGCGAGGTCGCCCCAGCAGTCGTTGATGTGCTCGCCGAGCTCGGAGTGGGGGTCGCTGACCTCCCCGTTGACCGCCAGGTTGACGAGGTCCTCACGCTCGGCGTCCGCGAGCGGTCGCGCCACGAAGCCGAGCTTGATCGCCGCCTGCTCGACGCGCTCGGTGAAGTCCCGCTCGTTGAAGGTGAAGCGGAGCTCGCCGTACTCGAGCACGAAATCCGAGCCGGACTCGTAATTGCCACGTCTCGCGGTGTCCATGTCCCCGGCGCCGCGGTTTCCCGGCGCGTCGCGATTCTAGGTCGGATTCCTCCCGCCCCGTCGCCGCTGCAACGGCGTTTGCACCAGGGGGGCGAAGCGGGCGCGAAGGCGGGCTTCATTCGGGCGTGGACGTGCAGCGTCAGTCGGTTCTGGTGGTGGAGGACGACGAGGCCACCCGGGTGTTCCTGGCGGACAACCTTGCCGCGGACGGGTTCAGGGTGGCCGTCGCGAGCGGCGCCGGGGAGGGGGTCCGGGCGATCGAGGTCCGCTCGCCGAGTCTGGTCGTGCTGGACCTGATGCTGGAGGACGGCAGTGGGCTCGAGCTGCTCGACCGGGTGCGCTCGGCGGACGGGCTCGCCTCGCGCATCGATCCCGACACCCCGGTGGTCGTGCTCACCGGGCGGACGGGCGAGGCGGACCGGGTCCGCTGCTTCGCCCGCGGTGCGGACGACTACCTGCCGAAGCCCTTCCTCTACGCGGAGCTGCTCGGGCGCATACGCGCCGTCCTTCGGCGCGCGAACGGGCGCCGCCAGCGTGGGGTCATGCGAGTTGGCGAGCTGACCATCGACCCCCTCACGCGATCGGTCCGGCTCTCCGGCCAGCAGGTCCAGCTGTCGGCAAAGGAGTTCGCCCTGCTCCTGGCCCTCGCCGAGCAGCCCACGCGCGTGTATGGCAAGCACGAGCTACTCCGGGACGTCTGGGGCTATCTCTCGATCGGGAACTCCCGCACGCTGGACGCGCATGCCTGCCGCCTGCGCAAGAAGCTGGGGGCCTCGGCGCGGCCATGGGTGGTGAACGTGCGCGGGGTGGGCTACAAGCTCACGGAGTCGCTGTGACCTTGGCCGCGCTCGCTGTGGCCGTCGCGCTGGCGCTGCGCCTCCTCGCTCTGCGGCGCCGCCTCGACCTGGTGGCCCGCGCGGAGCACGAGATTCGCGGTCCGGCGGCGGCCCTGCTGCTGGCGGTGGAGCGAATGGGCCGCGAGCCCGCGGGCCGCCGCCACGCCCGCGCGCTCGACCTACAGCTCGCGCGGCTCCGCGCCGCACTCGCGGATCTCTCGGCGGCCCGGCGGGGTCGCCTCGCGATGGACCGCCCGGCCCGCCTGGCGATGGACCGCCTGCTGACGGGCCCGGCGGGCTCCCTCCCGCGCGCCGCCTCGGCCGCGGTGGTCGAGGCGGACCCGGGCCGGGTGGCCCAGGCGCTCGGGAACGTGCTCGACAACGCCGCCGAGCACGGTGAGGGACCGGTCTCGCTCGAGGCCCACCGTGTCGGGCGCGCGCTTCGGGTGGTGGTGAGCAACGCCGCGCCCGAGTCCGCGGGCACCACCCGCCGGCGCCGTGGCCGGGGTCTCGGCATCGCCGGTGACGCGGCCCGCCGCGCGGGCGGCCGGCTCGAGCTCGTCCGGAACGGCGATCGCGTGCGCGCGGAGCTCGAGCTGCCGCTGGCGGAGGACGATTACCTGCATCCGCCGGAAGAGGACGAGCTGCCGCCGGCGGGCGAGGACGGCGAGCCGCCCGCCGCGGCGTGAGCGTCAAGCGGCGCCGGCGGCGGGCGCTCGTGTTGCTGTCGCTCGCCCTCGCCTGCGGCGGCCTAGCGGCGTCCGAGGTGCACAGCCGCGTGGAGGAGGTCGAGCGGCGCGCCGGGCCGCTCGTCCCGGTGCTGGTCGCGGCGCGGGATCTTCCGGCCGACCACGAAATAGAGAGCCGTGACCTCGCGGTGCGCCGGGTGCCCGCCCGCTACCTTCCGCGCGACGCGTTTGGCGGCGGGCGGGGTGCAGTGGGGTCCCGCACGGCCGTGCCGCTTGCCGCGGGCGCATACCTCACGGCTAGTCAGCTGCGCGGCGCTCGCGGCGGCGAGGGGCCGGCGGGGCTTCGTCCCGGCGAGCGGGCCGTGGAGGTCTCGGTCGCCGGGGCGCAGGCTCTGGCGGAGGCGGCGCCCGGCTCTCGAGTCGACGTGCTCGTCTCCACCGACCCGCGCGACGGCGCCGGTCACACCCTGCTCGCACTCGAGAACGTCGAGCTGCTGGGCCTGGGGCCGGGTCAGGCCGAGACCGGGACGCCGGGAGCCGAGGCCGGGTCCGGGTCGGCCACCGCCACGCTGCGGGTGACCCTGCGCCAGGCCGTGTATCTCACGGCGGCGCAGAACTTCGCGGGCGAGGTGCGGCTCCTTTTGCGGCCCGCCGACGAGCGGGGCCGCAACGGCCGGACCGTGATCGGCGCGGATGGGCTGTGAGGGCGGACCTAAGGAGCAGCGCGCTCGAGCACCTCGACCCCACCAGCCGGGGTGCCGAGCAGGGCGCGCTCCGCCATGCCCAGGAAGAGTCCGTGCTCGACGACGCCCGCAACCGCGTGGAGCTGATCGTCGAGCGCGTCTGGATCGGCGTCCGCCGGCAGCGGACAGTCGAGGATGTAGTGGCCCTCGTCGGTCAGGTACGGCTCAGAGCCGTCGAGGCGCAGCTCCGGGTCGGGAAGCAGGCGCGACAACCTCCGGCGGGTGTCGCTCCAGGCGAAGCGGACGACCTCGACGGGCAGGCGAAAACCTTGACCCAGCCTGTCCACCCGCTTTGCGCTCTCCGCAACGACCACGAAGCGCCGGGCCGCAGAGATTACGAACTTCTCGCGCAGGAGCGCGCCGCCACCGCCCTTGATCAGTCGCAGCTCCGGGTCGACCTCGTCCGCGCCGTCAAGTGCGAGGTCGGGCTCGAGGCTGCCGTCGAGCTCGACCACCTCGATGCCCGCCCCGAGGGCGAGCTCCCGCGTACGCTCGGAGGCCACGGCGGCCCGGGCGGGCTGCCCGCGCGCACCCAAGAACTCCACCACCTTCCACACGGCACGGCCCGAGCCGAGGCCGATCGTCATCCCGGGCTCGACCAGCTCGATCGCCGCCGCGGCGGCAGACTCACGCGCGGCCGACTGGTCCATCGGCGCTGAGGATCTCACGCGGAGCGGTCGGCTGCGGGGCCATCGCCCGTGCACACCGGGGGGCCCGGCCTGTTCTGGGACACATAGGCCCTTGTCCGGCCAAGCCCCCGGCCGCCGGTGGGCCAAGCGGCCGGCCCCCGTGCGGAAGCCGGCCGGTCCCCTGTGCGGAAGCGCCGGCCGGGAGCGTCGCGGGCCCTCCGGCGCGCGGCCGGACCGGTCAGGCAGCCTGACGAATGGATCTCAGGCCGCTAGACTCATGCTTACTCAACGTAAGAGGCTTATGGAGATGCAAATGGAGACCCTGCTTCTCGTGCCGGTCGACGACTCCGTCGTCTTCCCCAACATGACCCTGACCCTCACCGTCGACGTGGGCGACGAGGAGCGCGTCGTGCTCGTTCCCCGCAAGGGGGATGAGTTCGCGAGCGTCGGCACCGTGGCCGAGGTCGTGGAGCGGGTGCGCCTGCCGGGCGGTGCCGGCGCGGTGGCACTCAATGGCCTCTACCGGGCCACCGTGGGGGCGGCTCGCAGCGACCCATCCGGCGGCCTGCGCGTCGAGGTCGTGCCGCACCCGGACGACGAGCCGGTGGACGGCAAGACTCGGCAGCTCGAGCGGGAGTACCGGGCCGTGGTCGAGGAGATCCTCGAGCTGCGCGGCGACGACGGCCGCGTCGCGGCGTTCGTGCGCTCGATCCTCGGGCCGGGCGCCCTGGCGGACACCTCCGGCTACTCGCCCGACCTCGGGTATGAGCCGAAGGTCGAGCTGCTCGAGACGCTTGACGTGACCGAGCGACTCGAGAAGGCCCTTCGCTTCCAGCGCGAGCGGCTCACGGAGCTCCAGGTCCGCCGGCGCATCCGCGAGGACGTGCAGTCCGGCGCCGAGAAGCAGCAGCGCGAGTACTTCCTGCGCAAGCAGATGGAGTCGATTCGCAAGGAGCTCGGCGAGGACGACGGCTCGATCGTCGACGAGTACCGCACGAAGATCGAGGAGGCCGGCATGCCGGACGCCGTCCGCGAGCAGGCCGAGCGCGAGCTCGACCGCTTCGAGCGGATGGGCGAGTCCACCGGCGAGTCGAGCATGATCCGCACGTACCTCGACTGGCTGATCGCGGTGCCGTGGTCGAAGCGCTCCGAGGAGCGGCTCGACCCGAACCACGCGCGGGAGGTGCTCGACAACGACCACGCCGGCCTCGAGGACGTGAAGGACCGCATCACCGAGTACATCGCCGTCCGCAAGCTGCGGAAGGACCGCGGCATCAGCGAGGACAAGCGGTCCGGCGCGATCCTGACGCTGATCGGGCCGCCGGGTACCGGCAAGACCTCGATCGGCGAGTCGATCGCCCGCGCCACCGGGCGTGAGTTCGTGCGCATGTCGCTCGGCGGCGTGCGCGACGAGGCCGAGATCCGCGGCCACCGCCGCACCTACATCGGCGCGCTGCCGGGCCGCCTCGTGCGCGCCCTGCGAGACGCCGGGACGATGAACCCGGTGATCATGCTCGACGAGGTGGACAAGGTGGGCGCGGACTGGCGCGGCGACCCGAGCGCGGCGCTGCTGGAGGTCCTCGACCCGGCGCAGAACCACTCCTTCCGCGACCACTACCTCGACGTCGAGCTCGACCTCTCCGAGGTGCTGTTCATCGCCACCGCCAACGTGGCGGAGACGATTCCGGCGCCCCTGCTCGACCGCATGGAGGTCGTGCGCTTCGACGGCTACACGACCGAGGAGAAGGTCGCCATCGCGCGCGGGTACCTGTGGCCGCGCCAGCGCGAGCGCAACGGGCTGCGCGAGGACGAGGTCGCGATCGGTGACCACATGCTGCGCACCGTCGTCACGGAGTACACCCGCGAGGCGGGTGTGCGCAACCTCGAGCGCGAGCTCGGCACGCTCCTGCGCAAGACGGCGACGAAGCTGGCCGCCGGCCAGGTGGAGGCCCCGGTGTCGATCGGCCTCGACGAGGTGCGCGACGGCCTCGGCCGCCAGCGCTTCTTCCAGGAGGCCGCCGAGCGGACCGCCATCCCCGGCGTGGCAACGGGCCTGTCGGTGACCGGAGCGGGGGGCGACGTGCTCTTCATCGAGGCGACCGACATGCGCGGCAAGGAGGGCTTCGTCCTCACCGGGCAGCTCGGCGACGTGATGAAGGAGTCGGCGCGGATCGCGCTCTCCTACGTGCGCGGGCACGCGGACCGGCTCGGCATCGACGAGTCGCGCTTCGACGACCGCGAGTTCCACCTGCACGTGCCGGCGGGGGCGATCCCGAAGGACGGCCCGAGCGCGGGCATCACGATGACCACGGCGCTCGCGTCGCTCCTGACCGGGCGGCCCGTGAAGCACACGGTCGGCATGACCGGCGAGGTCACGCTGCAGGGCCGGGTGCTGCCGATCGGCGGCGTCAAGCAGAAGGTGCTGGCGGCGCACGCGGCGGGGCTGACCGACGTCATCCTCCCGGAGCGCAACCGGGCGGACCTCGACGAGGTGCCTGACGAGGTGCGCGAGCAGATGACCTTCCACCCGGTGATGACCGTGGACGAGGTGCTCGCGCTGGCGCTCGAGCCGGCGCCGCTCGTCGCGGCGGCCTGAGAGCGCCGCTCGCGGCGCCCGCGCGACATCGCGTCGCCCCAACCTGTTACGACTACAGCCCACTAGCAATCCAGCCGAGTCCGCCGCGCCCCGCGCGCGGCGGAGCGGGGGAACCACAGCGGCCGCGAGGCCGCCGGGGCGAATCGCAGGCAAGAGGCCTGCGTAGCGCACCTTTCCGGCGCGAGCCCGACAGCTAACCCCGCAGGCGCGAGGAAAGGAAGGTTGTGGCTTCGTCACCAAACGAGCACTCTCTGGGGGCCCGCTGTCAGGCTTCGCTCACGCGCTCGCGCGCGCGCCGCGAGCTCGCCCGCCGGCTTCGCCGTCGGCGTCTCCGGCTGAGGGGAGGCGGCTTCTCGCTCACCGCCGTGGCGCTCACGCTGGCGATCGTGGGCGCGGGCGCGGCGATCGGCCAGTCGGCCCAGCCGAGCTCGGAAGCCGCGGCCCTCCAGGG
>JBKPFJ010000025.1:0-13449 GCA_046728795.1 Actinomycetota bacterium
ACCCTGGAGCGCGTCGACGCGCAGACCGACCTCCACTGCGAGGACGTCGCCCGCCTCGCCCGCGCCACCACCCCGTATGGGGAGAGGACATCGTCGCCCGCATTCCGGGCCTCGAGGCGGTGGCACTGCTCGTGCGCTCCACCACGAGCGCGTGGACGGCGCGGGCTACCCCGACGGGCTGGCGGCGGGACGGATTCCGCTCGCCAGCCGCATCGTGGCCTGCTGCGACGCCCTCCAGGCCATCACCTCGGACCGCCCGTACCGGCGGCGCGCGGGTATCGACGACGCGATCGCGGAGCTGCGAGCCGCGAGCGGTGAGCAGTTCGACGACGGGGTCGTCGAGGCGCTGGCGGAGGTAGTCCGCCGAAAGCAGGCTCGAGAGCTCGAGCCTACGCCCGCCTGACGGGGGCGCCGACAACGAGGACCACGAGGTCGCGCGGCCCGTGCACTCCCTCGACCCTGCTCAGCTCGATGTCGGAGGTCGCGGAGGGACCCGAGACGAGGGTCAGCGGGCGGCCGTCGCGAGCCGCGGGTTCGAGCCGCTCGATCGCCTCGGGCACCAGGCCGGCGATCTGATCCTCCTCGACGACGCACAGGTGCAGGTCGGGCACGAGCGTGAGCGCCCGCCGCCCGGAGCGCTCGCCCGAGTCGAGGACGATCGTGCCGGTCTCGGCTATCGCGAGCGCGCAGCCGGTAAGCGCGCCGTCGAGGTGGTCGAGCTCCGGCGTGGACAGAGCGGCGTCCTCCACCAGCTCCACGCCCTCGGGGCGCCACTCCGCGGGCAGGCCGGCGGCGACACCCAGGCGCCGCGCCCCCCGCCTCCCGCAAGCGTCCCCGACCGCGGCGGCGACGTCCTCGACCCGAACCACCTCGGCGTGGTACTCCGCCGCCCGCTCCGCGAACCGGCCGACCACCGCGACCCGGTCCTCCTCGGAGGCGGTGCGGTAGCCCCGCGGAGGCTCCTGCGGGGGCCGCGCGTCCGCGAGCGCCTCGCGGATGCGGCCCAGCACCGCCGAGCGCGCGTCCGGCCCGCCGGACGACACGTGCTCGGGCGCCCGTCCCGGCGGAACAGATTCCGCCCTGAGCGGCGCGCCCGCCCTCTTGGTGGGCCGGCCCGACGCCCGCCACCAGTCCCGGAAGCTCTGTCTCGGCACCTCCGGCAGCTCGCGCGTCGCGGTCCAGCCGGACAGCGGGCCAGGCAGGCGGGCCAGGGGGCTGCGCCCGAGGCGAGCCAGCCGCTGGGCAGCCTCGTAGCGCCTGCGCGTCGAGAAGACGCGGAACAGGCCGCGCATCGCGAGCGCCTCGGGCTGCGGAGCCTTCCGCTCGACCACCCGCCCGCGCAGGTGCACCAGCACCCGGGGGATGTCGATCTCGACCGGGCACACCTCGAAGCAGGCGCCGCAGAGCGAGGCGGCCCAGGGCAGCGAGGTGGAGCCCTCGAGCCGCTTCAGCTGGGGGGTGAGGATGGCCCCGATCGGGCCCGGATAGACCGACTCGTAGGCGTGTCCCCCCACGCGCGAGTAGACCGGGCACGCGTTCAAGCAGGCGCTGCAGCGGATGCAGCGGAGCGCTTGGCGGCCGACCTCGTCGCGCAGCACGTCCGTGCGCCCGTTGTCGAGCAGCACGAGGTGGAAGTGGGCCGGGCCGTCTCCCTGCCGCACCCCTGTCCAGAGCGAGGTGTACGGGTTCATGCGCTCGCCGGTCGAGGACCGCGGCAGGAGCTGGAGGAAGACCCCGAGGTCCCGCCAGGCGGGCAACAGCTTCTCGATCCCCATCACGGTCACGAGCACGTCCGGCAGCGTCGTGCACATGCGGCCGTTCCCCTCGGACTCGACCACGCACACGGTGCCTGTCTCGGCCACCGCGAAGTTGGCGCCCGAGACACCCACGCGGGCGTCGAGGAACTTGCGCCGCAGGTGCCGGCGCGCGGCCTCGGCGAGCTCCGCGGGCTCGTCAGTGAGCTCCGGCAGGCCGAGCTCCCGCCGGAAGAGCTCCCGGATCTCGGCGCGGTTCCGGTGTATGGCCGGCACGAGGATGTGCGACTGCGCGTCGTCGCCGAGCTGGATGATCAGCTCGGCCAGATCCGTCTCCACCGGCGTGATCCCCTCCGCGGCGAGCGCCTCGTTCAGGCGGATCTCGTCGGTGGCGATCGACTTCACCTTCACCACCTCGCGGGCGCCGTGGGCCCGCACCACCTCCGCGACCACGCGATTCGCCTCCGCCCCGTCGCGCGCCCAGTGGACCGTGCCGCCCGCGGCCGCGACTCGCGCCTCGAGCTCGGTCAGGTGCTCGCCCAGGCGACCCAGTGCGCCGTCCTTGATCGCCCTGCCCGCGTGGCGGAGCTCCTCCCAGTCGGGCAGCTCCGCTACCACGTTCGCGCGCTTCTCGCGGATCGCGCGCGTGGCGTGCCCCAGGTTGCGCCGGAGCTGGGAGTCCGCGAGGGCGGAGCGGGCAGCGGCGGGGAAGCTCATTCGCCCTCCGCCAGGATCTCCGCCAGGTGTACGGCACGCACGCCCGTGCGCTGGCGCCGGAGCGCACCGCCGATGTGCATCAGGCAGGAGTTGTCGCTTGCCGTGACCACCTCCGCGCGCGTGTCCAGCACCGCGCGCACCTTGTCCGCCAGCATCGCCGCCGAGGTGTCCGCGTTCTTCACCGCGAACGTGCCGCCGAACCCGCAGCACTCACGAGACTCCGGCAGCTCGACCAGCTCGATCCCGCGCACCGCCCGCAGCAGGCGGAGCGGCGCGTCGCCGACTCGCAGCGCCCGCAGCGAGTGGCAGGTCGGGTGGTAGGTCACCCGGTGTGGGTAGTAGGCGCCGAGGTCCTCGAGGCCGAGCGGGCCGGTGAGGAACTCCGTGAGCTCGTAGACCGGGGGACCGTCGTCGAGCTGGTCGCGCACCATCCCCACGCACGAGGCGGAGGGCGATACGACTGCGTCGGCGCCATCGAACACCCGTCCGAGGCGCTCCACGAGCGCCAGCCCCTCGCGCGCGTATCCCGAGTTGAGGTGCATCTGGCCGCAGCAGGTCTGCTCCTCGGGGAGCTCGACCGAGTGCCCCAGCCGCTCGAGCAGCCGGACGACGGCCCTCCCTGTCTGCGGGAAGAGGGTGTCGCCGAGGCACGTGATGAAGAGCGAGACGCGCACGACGCGCTCTTTTCAGCGTTTCCCGCCTCGGGATGTGGGGAAACTCCACAACCGAGAGGAGGAGGGATGTATCAACAAGTCTTCGATCCGGTCTCGGACTCGCTTGGCCTCTCTTCGATCTTCGCGGCGCTGCCGCTGATCACGCTCTTCATTCTTCTGGGAGGCGTGCGCCTCAAGGCCCAGTGGGCGGCGCTCGCCTCCCTCGGGGTCGCCATCCTGGTCGCGATCATCGTCTACTCGATGCCCGTCGGGCAGACGCTGCTCTCGACCTCCGAGGGCGCGACGTTCGGGCTCTTCCCGATCATGTGGATCGTCGTCACGGCGATCTGGGTCTACAACATGACCGTCGAGACGGGCCACTTCGCCGTGCTGAGGCGCTCCTTCGGCGCCGTGTCGGAGGATCAGCGGGTTCAGGCGGTGATCATCGCCTTCTGCTTCGGGGCGCTGATGGAGGCGCTGGCGGGCTTCGGCACCCCGGTCGCGATCACCGCGGTCATGCTGATCGCGCTCGGTTTCAGGCCGATCAAGGCCGCCTCGCTCGCGCTCGTGGCGAACACCGCGCCCGTGGCGTTCGGGGCGATCGCGATCCCGATCACCACGCTCAGCGAGATCAGCGGGCTGCCGAAGGACGATCTCGGCGCGATGGTCGGCCGCCAGACGCCGTTCCTGGCGCTCATCGTCCCGCTGATCCTGATCGGCATGGTCGACGGCAACCGCGGCATACGCCAGGCCTGGCCGGTGGCCGTGGTCGGCGGCTTCACCTTCGCGATCGCGCAGTTCGTGACCTCGAACTACATCTCCGTCGAGCTGACCGACATCGTCGCGTCGCTCGTCTCGGCCGGGGCGATCGTGGCCTTCCTGCGCGTCTGGCAGCCCTCCGAGCCGGTCATCGGAGAGCCCGCCACGGGCCGCTTCGCTCGACCCGCCGTGGCGGGCGGCTCGGCGCACGACAGCGCCATGGAGCGGGAGGTCGCACGCCGGGACGACACCGTCAAGGACCCGCCGCTCGAGGTGTTCCGGGCGTACGCGCCCTACTTGATCATCATCGCGGTGTTCTCGATCGCCCAGATCGCGGCGATCAAGGACTGGATGGCCGGCGAGCCAGGCACACAGCTGTTCGACTGGCCGGGGCTGAACGTCGTGACCCCGGACGGCGAGGCGGTCTCGAGCGTGACCTTCACGTTCAACTGGCTGCCCGCCGCGGGCACGCTGATGCTCATCTCCGGGCTGATCAGCATGGTCGTGCTCGGACTCAGCCCCGGGCGCGCCGCGCGCGTGTTCGGAGCGACCGTCAACCAGCTGAAGTGGGCGATCCTGACCGTCATGTCCGTGCTCGCGCTGGCCTTCGTGATGAACCAGTCGGGCCAGACGATCACGCTCGGCCTGTGGGCCGCCGGGGCGGGGAGCTTCTTCGCCTTCCTGTCGCCGATCATCGGCTGGCTCGGGGTGGCGGTCACCGGCTCGGACACGTCGTCCAACTCGCTGTTCGGCGCCCTACAGGTGGCCGCGGCCAAGGATGCCGGCCTCAACTCGACGCTGATGGCCGCCGCAAACAGCTCCGGAGGGGTGCTCGGCAAGATGATCTCGCCGCAGAACCTCGCGATCGGAGCGGCGGCCGTGGGCTTGGCCGGTCAGGAGGGTGACCTCTTCAGGCGCGTGCTGAAGTGGAGCCTCATCCTGATCCTCGTAATGTGCGTCCTCGTGTTCTTGCAGTCGAAGGACGTGCTCTCGTGGATGGTGGTCTAGTAGAGCGCCTGCGGGCGACCGCCGGCGCCGAGCACGTCTACACCCAGCGCGACCAGCTGCGCACCTACGAGTCGGACGGGCTGCTCCAGTACGCGGCCACGCCCGGCGTCGTGGTGCTTCCCGGCACGGCGGACGAGGTCCGCCGTGCAGTCCGGACGTGCTTCGAGGCCGAGGTCCCGTGGGTTGCCCGCGGCGCCGGCTCGGGCCTCTCCGGCGGGGCGCTCCCGATCGAGAAGGGCGTGCTGATCGGGCTCTCCCGTCTGCGCCGCATCCTCGAGGTCGACCTGCCGAACCAGCGCGTGGTGTGCGAGCCGGGGGTCACGAACCTGGCGATCTCGAACGCCGTCGGCCCCTCCCACTTCTATCCGCCGGACCCCTCCTCCCAGGTGGTGTGCTCGATCGGCGGGAACGTGGCCGAGAACTCGGGCGGCGCCCACTGCTTCAAGTACGGCTTCACGACGAACTACGTGACCGGGCTCGAGGTGGTGCTGCCCGACGGCGAGGTGGCCCGGTTCGGCGGCAAGGAGCCCGACCGGCCCGGCTACGACCTGGTCGGCGCGTTCGTGGGCTCGGAGGGCACGCTCGGCGTGGCGACGAGGATCACCGTGCGGGTGGTGCCCACCCCCGAGACCACGCGGACGCTGGTGGCGTTCTTCGACTCGAGCGAGCAGGCCGGCGAGGTCGTCTCGGAGATCGTTGGCTCCGGGATCGTCCCGGGAGCGATCGAGATGATGGACAAGCTCTCGATCGAGGCCTCTGAGGGAGCCACGAACGCCGGCTACCCGACCGAAGCCGGCGCCGCCCTCGTGGTCGAGCTGGACGGGTCAGAGGCGGAGTGCGAGGCGCGCTTCGAGGCGGTCAAGGAGATGTGCTCGGGTGCCTTCAAGGTCCGCGTCGCCCAGGACCAGCTCGAGCGCGAGCTGATCTGGAAGGCGCGCAAGGCGGCCTTCGCCGCGATGGGCCGCCTCTCCCCGAACTACTACGTCCAGGACTCGGTCATCCCGCGCACCCGGCTTCCCCGGGTGCTGCGCCGGATCGACGAGCTAGCGGACGAGTACGGCCTGCGCGTGGCGAACGTCTTCCACGCCGGCGACGGCAACCTGCACCCCCTCGTCCTGTACGACGCGCGGCACGAGGGGGAGCCGCAGCGCGCCGAGGAGCTCGCCGGCGAGATCGTGAGGGCGTGCGTCGAGGAGGGCGGCTCGATCACAGGCGAGCACGGCGTTGGGGTGGACAAGAAGCGCTACATGCCCCAGATGTTCGGCGAGCCGGACCTGGACGCCTTCCAGCGGCTGCGCTGCGCCTTCGACCCGCACGGGCTCGCCAACCCCGGCAAGGTCATGCCCACCCCACGCCTATGCGGCGAGGTGCCCGGTCCCTACCGGCAGCACCCCCTCGAGGCGGCGGGCGTGGCGGAGCGATTCTGATGGCCGTGCGCACCGGCGCCACGCCCTCTTCGCGCGAGGAGGCCGCGGCGCTGCTGCGCGACGCCCGGCGTGTGCGGATCGTCGGCGGAGGTACGAAGCTCGGCTGGGGCCGACCGTGCGACACCGAGCTCGAGCTCTCGACCGCCGGGCTGGCCGAGCTGCGCGAGCACAACGAGGGTGACTTGACCGCGATCCAGGAGGCGGGCCTTCCGCTCGCCCGCGCTCAGGCGACGTTCGCCGCCGCCGGGCAGATGCTGGCGCTCGACCCCCCCGACGCCGGCGCGACGATCGGCGGCGTGCTCGCCACGGGTGACTCCGGGCCACTCCGCCACCGCTACGGGGCGCCCCGCGACCTGGCGGTGGGCGTGACGGTGGCCCTCTCGGACGGCAGCGTGGTGAAGGCCGGCGGCAAGGTGATCAAGAACGTCGCGGGCTACGACCTGACGAAGCTGTTCGCCGGCTCGTTCGGCACGCTCGGGCTTATCCTCGAGGTGGCGGTGCGCCTGCACCCCCGCCCCGAGCGCACCGCCACCGCGCTGCTCGAGAGCCCCGACCCCGAGGTGCTGGCCGCCGCGGCCTCCGCCGCGGCGCACGCGCGCATCGAGCTGCAGTCGCTGGACGTGCGCTGGTCGGATGGCGGCGGCGCGGTGCTCGCGCGCGCGGCCGGCGCTGCCCCGCGCCCGCTGGCGGAGGCCGCCGCTGCCGCCCTCGGTTCGAAGGCCGAGGTCGTGGAGGAGGACGACGACCTCTGGGACGCGCAGCGGGCCGGACAGCGTTCGACCGCCGGAACCGTGGTTCGCGTCTCGGCACTCCAAACGGCGCTGCCGTCGGTGCTCGGAGCGGCTTCCCGCCTAGACGGCAGGCTGGTCGGCCGCGCCGCGCTGGGGATCTCGTGGCTGCGGCTCGAGGACCGCTCGCCGGACGAGGACGCCGCCGCGGTCGAGGAGCTGCGCCGCGACCTGGCCCCGGCCGCCTGCGCTGTGCTCGACGCGCCCCCGGCCGTGCGCGAGCGGGTGGATCCGTGGGGTCCGATCGACGCCGGGGCGCGCGAGGTCATGCGCCGCGTGAAGGAGCGCTTCGACCCGGACGGCACCTGCAACCCGAGGCTGTTCCCGTGACCCGCGCCTTCGACGAGCAGCGCGCGCCCGAGCTCGACCTGATCGAGGACTGCGTGCACTGCGGCTTCTGCCTGCCAACCTGCCCGACCTACACGCTTTGGGACGAGGAGATGGACTCGCCGCGCGGGCGGATCGTACTGATGCGGGGCGGGCTCGATGAGGGCTCCGAGCTCTCGCCGACGATGGTCGAGCACCTCGACAACTGCCTCGGCTGCATGGCCTGCGTCACCGCCTGCCCCTCCGGTGTCCAGTACGACAAGCTGATCGAGGACACGCGGGCGCAGATCGAGCGGAACTTCGAGCGCTCGCGCCCCGAGCGGGCCTGGCGGGCGCTGATCTTCGCCCTCTTCCCGCATCCGGGGCGCCTTCGCGCGCTCGCGCCGTTCACCCGGCTCGCCCCGCTCGCCCGCGGGAGGTTGCGCGCGGTGGCTGCCCTGTCGCCGCGCACGCCGCTGCGTGAGGCCTGGCGGCGGCTGCCCGAGCGCGCCCCGGCGGTCGGCGAGCGCCGCGGAACGGTGGCCTTCCTGCAGGGCTGCGTGCAGCGCGTGTTCTTCTCGCGTGTGAACGAGGACACGGTGAAGGTGCTGGCCGCCGAGGGCTTCGAGGTGCACGCCCCGCGCCTACCGCGCTGCTGCGGGGCGCTCCAGCTTCACGCAGGCGAGGACGCGCGACCGATGGCCAAGGCGACAATCGAGGCCTTCGAGGGCTACGAGCACGTGCTGGTGAACGCCGCCGGCTGCGGCTCTGCCATGAAGGACTACGGGCACCTGCTGCGCGACGACCCCGAGTGGGCCGAGCGCGCGGCCGACTTCTCCGCCCGGGTGCGCGACGTGCTCGAGTTCCTGGCAGATCAGGGCACCCGCGCCCGTAGGCAGCCCGTGCCGATGAAGGTCGCCTACCACGACGCCTGCCACCTCGCGCACGCCCAGGGAGTCCGGGGCGCCCCGCGGGACCTGCTCGGCGAGGTCCCCGAGCTGGAGCTCGTCGAGCCCGCAGGATGGGAGATCTGCTGCGGCTCGGCCGGCATCTACAACCTGATCAAGCCCGGGCCGGCCGCAGAGCTCGGCGAGCGCAAGGCGCGCAACCTGCTCGACACCGCGGCGGAGGCCGTCGCGGCGGCGAACCCGGGTTGCGTCCTCCAGATCCAGGCGCACACGAGAAGGCTCGGCCGGGAGCTGCCCGTCTACCACCCGATGGAGCTGCTCGCTCGCTCGCTATGACCGGGGTAGAGGTACGCGGCGCGGTCGAGGGCCGGGCGGAAGAGGTGCTGAGCGACGGGGCGCTCGACCTGGTGGGGCGCCTCCACCGCGAGCTCGACGACAGGCGCCGCGAGCTCCTGCGGCGGCGCGAGGAGCGGCAGGCGGAGCTCGACGCCGGCGGGACGCTCGACTTCCTCTCCTCCACGCGGGGTGTACGCGAGGAGGAGTGGCGGGTAGCCCCCGCGCCGCCCGCGCTTCAGGACCGGCGTGTGGAGATCACCGGGCCCACGAGCCGCAAGATGGTCATCAACGCGCTCAACTCGGGCGCGCGCGGCTTCATGGCCGACTTCGAAGACGCGAACTCGCCGACCTGGGCGAACATGGTCGGCGGGCAGGCGAACCTGATCGACGCGGTGCGCGGCACGATCGAGCACGAGGAGGACGGCAAGCGCTACCGCCTCGAGGAGGAGACCGCCACGCTGCTCGTGCGCCCGCGCGGCTGGCACCTGCTCGAGCGCCACGTCCTGGTGGACGGCCGGCCGGTGGCGGGCGGCCTATTCGACTTCGGGCTGTTCCTCTTCCACAACGCCGCTGAGCAGCTCGAGCGGGGCGCGGGCCCGTTCTTCTACCTGCCCAAGCTCGAGTCGCACCTCGAGGCTCGGCTCTGGAACGACGCCTTCGAGCTGGCGCAGGACGCGCTCGGCCTCGACCGCGGCACGATCAGGGCCACGGTGCTGATCGAGACGCTGCCCGCCGCGTTCGAGATGGACGAGATCCTCCACGAGCTGCGCGACCACTCGGCCGGCCTCAACGCCGGGCGCTGGGACTACATCTTCAGCTCGATCAAGCGCTTCCGCGCGCGGCCCGAGTACGTGCTGCCCGACCGCTCGGCCGTGACGATGACCGTGCCGTTCATGCGCGCGTACACCGAGCTGCTCGTGAAGACCTGCCACCGCCGTGGCGCCCACGCGATGGGCGGGATGGCGGCGGTGATCCCGAGCCGGACGGACGAGGAGGCGAACGAGCGGGCATACGCCGCGGTGCGAGAGGACAAGCAGCGCGAGGCCGGCGCCGGCTTCGACGGCACCTGGGTGGCCCACCCGGACTCGGTTCCGGTGGCCACCGAGGCGTTCGACGAGGTGCTCGGCGAGCGCCCGAACCAGGTGGAGCGCCTGCGCGACGACGTCGAGGTCTCCGCGGGCGACCTCCTGGCGCTGGACCGCACGCCGGGAGAGATCACCGAACAGGGCCTGCGCAGCGACGTGAACGTGGGCATCCAGTACATCTCGAGCTGGCTACGCGGCAACGGCGCGGCGGGGATCTACGGCCTGATGGAGGACGCCGCCACGGCCGAGATCGCGCGCGCGCAGGTGTGGCAGTGGGTGCACCACGGGGCGAAGCTCGACGATGGCCGCACGGTCACACCGGACCTTGTCGGCGAGTTCGAGACCTCGGAGCTCGAGCGCATCCGCGGCGAGGTCGGCGACGACCAGTGGTTCTACTCGGAGGGCCGGCCCGACCTCTCCCGCGAGCTGTTCGAGCGGGTGGCGCTCTCCGACGAGTTCGTGGAGTTCCTGACGCTGCCCGCCTACGAGCGGCTCGAGGGCTGAAGCCCCGGCTCGCTCGCCGCGCGCTCCAGCTCGAGCCAGACCCGGGTCGCCGTGTCGCGCTCGACCCCCCAGCGAGTGGCGAGCGCGTCGACCAGCATGAGTCCCCAGCCGTTGTCCCGGTTGGCGCGCTCGGGCTCCCGGGCTGGGTCGAACCCGGGGCCGGGATCCGTGACCTCGAGCCGGATCCGCTCGCCCACGGACACCGCCAGGCTCACAGTTTCCCCGTCACGGAGCCGGGCGTGGCGGACGGAGTTGGTCACGAGCTCGCTCACGAGCAGCGCGAGGCGGTTGCGCTCGTCACCGTCGAGCCCGTCGAGCTCGTCGAGCGTGCGGCGCGCAGCGACCGGCGCGTCCGAGCTCGGGCTCAGCACGCGAAAGGCCGCCACCCCACCGCCGGCCGAGCGCTCGTGCCGGCTCCCGGGGGACCGGACGAGGGGAGCCTCGCAGACCGGGCACAGAGCCCGCGTGGAGACGGCGGCCGCCGAATAGACGGTCGACCGGCAACGGGGACATGCCTGGTAGGGCACGGCGCTCACCGGCGGTGCCCCGGGTGCGTTTTGCCCCGGAGCAGGGGTTGTCGAGTAATGTATGGCAAAACCGCCATACAGCTTGCAGGGTACCCCAAAGTGAAAACAACGACACTTCGTATGGGCGAGGATCTTTGGGCCCTCCTGGAGGGCGAGGCGGAGCGGGCTGGGGTAAGCGTCTCCCAGTACGTGCGGGAGGCAGCTCTCGCCCGCGCCGCCTTCGCCGCGGGGGCCCGCGCGGATGTCCCTGGCGAGCTCCTCGCGCGCTGGGCGGCGGGAGCGCTCGGCTCGGGGCCTACGGTCCGCAGCGAGGCGCCGCACACGCACGACCTGATCGCCGCGCTCAGCCGCTCGGTCGCTCGGGATGAGCGGGAAGCCGCGCATGCGCTCCAGGACGAGAGCCGCCAGGCGCGGCTGCGAACGCGCGAGCTGCCCGGCCGCGCGAAGAAGAGCTAGGCGGCCTCGCGGGCGCGCTCGGCCTCGCGCAGCTCGCGCATGGCCCGGCGGCGCTCCTCGCGGCTCGTGCGGTCGAGGATCAGCACGCCGTCCAGGTGGTCGAGCTCGTGCTGGATCACGCGCGCCTCGAGCCCGGAGGCCTCGACGCTCCGCTCCTCACCCTGCTCGTCCACGGCGCGGACGCGCACGTGCACCGGCCGCTCGACGTCGACCGTTATACCGGGGATCGAGAGGCACCCCTCGTCGAGCACCTCGGCGTCCTGGCTCTCCCACTCGAGTCGGGGATTGACAAGCGCGACGACCGGTGCGTCCGGGCCGACCCGGTAGACGAGCACGCGCTGCGAGATTCCGAGCTGCGGCGCGGCCAGACCGACGCCGAAGGCGTCGTTCATGATCCCCGCCATCCGCGCCACCTGCCCGCGGAGCGAGTCGTCGAAGCGGTCCACCGGCGTAGCCCGGCTCTTTAGGACGGGGTCGCCGAGCTGCCGGATGAAGGACATCGCCGCGGCGCGCCGGGCTTCGGTTTCGGGATCGAGGCGAGGCTCCTCCTCGGTCTCCTCGGCCTCCTCGATCTCGCGCTCGTGCTCGTCGGCCATCGCCAGCGAGTCTAACGGCGGCTAGCCCGACGGTCCTACTGTGGGTCCACGTCGACCGCGAAGGACACGGCGCGGTGCGGGCGGTCCCCCGCGAGCGCGCCCACGGCCTCGCGCACTGCGGCCACCGCCTCGTCCCGTGACGGCGCCTTGACGACCACCTGGCAGCGGTGTCGCCCCTGGCGGCGGAAGAGGGGCGCCGGGCCGAGGGCCGGCACTCCGGCCACCGCTATCCGTTCGCGCACGGCCTCGGCGGCATCCGACTCCGGGCCGGCCTCGGTCGACGAGCAGACGATCCGGATCAGATTTCCGAACGGCGGGTACCCGAGTGCCTCGCGCCGGGCCAGCTCGCCGCGCAGGAAGCCCTCGGCGTCGTGGGCGGCGGCGTGGCGTAGCGCGCGCGCCGCCGGGTCGAGGGCCTGCACGATCACCCGGCCGCCCCGCGGGCCGCGTCCGCTGCGTCCCGCGAGTTGGGCCACGAGGGCGAAGGTGCGCTCCTCCGCGCGGAAGTCGGGGAAGCGCAGCGTGGCATCGGCGTCCACGACCACACCGAGGGTCACCTCCGGGAAGTCGTGGCCCTTCGCCACCATCTGCGTGCCTACCAGGACTCCCGCCGGGGCGCGGTCGAAGCGGCTCAGCACCTGGTCGAGCCGGCCGGTGTCGGAGTCGAGCCGGAAGACCGGCAGCGGGGCCACCAGCCACTCGAGCTCGCGCTCGAGCTGCTCCGTGCCGGCGCCGTGGCGTGCGACTGACAGCGAGCCGCAGTCGGGGCAGGCGCGGGGCACCGCCTCGCGGTGGCCGCAGTGGTGGCAGGCCGCACCGCGCGCGCCCATGTGGAGCACCAGCGTCACGTCGCAGTGGGGGCAGCACCAGGCGCGCCCGCAGCCGCGGCAGGAGAGGAAGTTCGACCAGCCGCGGCGGTTCAGCAGGACGATGGCCTTCTCGCGCCGGGCGCGCACCTCCTCGAGCGCGTCGCGGGTGCTCTGGTGGAGCGGCCCGGCGGCGCCGAGCGTGCCGACGAGCTCCACCGGCGGCAGGGGGCGGCCGTCCACGCGCTCGGGGAGCCCGACGTGTTCGTGGCCGAGCCAGCTCTCCGGTCGTGGGGTGGCGCTGCCCGCCAGCAGGACCGCGCCCTCCTCGGCGGCCCGGCGCATGGCCACGCGTCGCGCGTCGTAGCGGGGATCGCGCTCCTGCTTGTAGGAGGCATCGTGCTCCTCGTCGATCACGATCAGCCCGAGGTCCTCAAGCGGGGCGAAAATCGCCGAGCGGGGCCCCACGCACACCCGCGCCTCGCCGCGCCGCAGCCGCGCCCACTCGTCGTAGCGCTCGCGCGCGGACAGCCGCGAGTGGAGGACCGCGACGAGGTCGCCGAAGCGATCCACGAAGCGGCCTGCCGTCTGGGGGGTGAGCGCGATCTCCGGCACGAGCATGATGGCCGAGCCACCGCGCCCGAGCGCCGCCTCGACCGCGCCGAGGTAGACCTCCGTCTTGCCGCTGCCCGTGACCCCGTGCAGGAGGAGCGGGCCCTCGCCCGCCCCGTCCGCTCCCAGGCGGCCCGTGACCGCCGCCAGGGCCGCGCCCTGCGCCGGCGTGAGCTCCGCGACCCGGTCGCGCGCCCCGACCGCGAT
>JBKPFJ010000127.1:0-6435 GCA_046728795.1 Actinomycetota bacterium
CCGCGCGGCCGCGAGAAACGCCTCGACGACCTCTCGCTGAGCGTCCACGTCGGCGTCGGGGACGGCGTTCTCTGCCCTCACGCGGCGGCGGGCGCGACTCGCCAACTGACGCGCCGCGTCGGGGGAGCGGTCGACGATCGGGGCGATCTCGTCGAAGGGGACGGCGAAGATGTCGTGGAGCACGAACGCGAGCCGCTCGGCGGGGCTTAGCGTCTCGAGCACCACGAGCAGCGCGAGACCGACGGAGTCGGCCAGCAGCGCCTCGTGCTCGGGGTCGGTCCCGTCGGCACGGTCGATGATCGGTTCGGGCACGTGCACGTCGAGCGGCTGCTCGCGTCGCGTGGCGCGTGAGCGCAGCATGTTCAGCGAGATGCGCCCCACGACGGTCGTCAGCCACGCCCCGAGGTTCTCGACCTCGTTCGCGTCGCTGCGGTTGAGTCGCAGCCAGGCTTCCTGGACAGCGTCGTCGGCTTCGCTCACCGAGCCGAGCATCCGGTAGGCCACCGCGCGCAGGCGTCCTCGGTGCTCCTCGAAGCGCTCAGCCAGCCAGTCTCGCTCATCCATCGGTCACGTTCCTCCGTCGTGTCGGGTCATAGCACCAGACCCCTGAAATCGACTCGATGTGACCGAACGGAGACGTCATGCGAGTCCTGGTTGTAGGAGCCAGCGGGGCGATCGAAACCCGTCTCGTCCCCCAGCTGATCGACGCCGGACACGAGGTGATAGGCACCTCCAGGTCGGCCGAAAGCGCCAAACGCGTACGAGCGCTCGGGGCGAAGCCGATCGCTCTCGATCTGCTCGAAGGCGTGCCGTGCGCAAGGCGGTCCTCGCTTCCATGCCCGAGGCGATCGTCCATCAGGCGACCGACGTGTCGAACGTGAGCGACCTGAAGCACTTCGACCGCACCTTCGCGCAGACCAACCGGCTTCGGACCGAGGGCATCGACACCCTGTTGGCCGCCGCGCGCGAGGCGGGCGTGCGCGGCTTCGTCGCCCGGAGATACGGGAGCGCCCGCTACGTGCGCGAGGGCGGGTGGGTCAAGAACGAGGACGACCCGCTCGACCCCACGCCGGTCCCGTCCGCGCCCGAGAGCCAAGTGGCAATGCGCTATGTCGACGAGGCCGTCCCGGAGGCCAGCGGGATCGCCCTCCGCTACTCGCCTTCGACCTCCACGAGCAGGGCTGCGTGCTGACGGCCGCCGGCTGTGGGGTCGAGCTGCGTGCGCGCCGCAGCGCCGGATCTACTCGGCGTCGGAAGCGTCGAGCCTACCGAGGCTCCGCTACTGAGTGGTGTCGACCCCGTCGTCCGAGGTCAACGCGCGAGTCGGGTGAGGGGCGCGAACCGATCGGGGTCGAACGGGGACAAGCTGACGCTCGGGCGCTCGCCGGTGATCGCCTGTGCGAGTACCCGCCCGGTGATCGGCCCGAGCGCCACGCCCGCTCCCTCGTGACCCGTGGCGACCCAGAAGCCGTCGGCGAGGCGCGACGGTCCGATGGCGGGGAGGCCGTCGGGGAGCCATGGGCGGAACCCGACCCAGCTCGAGTCGGGCGCTAGCCGGGCGACTTCGGGAACGAGCTTGGCGGCGCGCTCCTGGACGGCCCGGGCGAGGTCCTCGTCGATCGTGCTGTCGAAGCCCGAGCGCTCGCGGGATGACCCGACGATCACGTGACCGTCCCAGCTGGTCTCGACCACGGTCGAGATCTGCCGGCCGGCGCCGGCGTCGCCGACTGCCAGCAGGTACTGACCGTCGACGATCTTGCGGCGCAGGAAGCTCGGGTCAGGCTCGGGGAGCCGCAAGCGGGTGAGCTGGCCCTTCCGCGGCTCGAGCGGCAGCGGAAACCCCGCCGAGGCGGCGAGCCTCGCCGACCACGGCCCTGCCGCCAGCACGACGGCGCTGGCCCGAAGCCGCTCGCCGCCCACCAGCCGCACGCCGCTGCCGGGCTCGATGGTCGCGACCTCCGCTCCGGTGCGCACCTTCGCCCCATTCTCGTCGGCCAGGGCGGCGAGCGCGCGGGCGATCGCCCGCGGGTCGCACTGCAGGTCGCTCGCGGCGTACAGCGCACCGTGCAGGGGGCCAGTGAGTCGCGGCTCGAGTGCGCGCACCTCGTCTGGGTCGACCAGCCGGGCCTGCACGCCCGCCGCCCGCAGCCGTTCGGCGCGAGCCGGCTCGGCCGCCCACGTCCGGCCATCCGGGTGCACGATCAGCGCTCCCTTTCGGCGGATGCGTGCCGGCGCGCCCACCAGCTCCTCGAGCTCGTGGTACACGGCCATCCCGGCGACGGCGAGCTGGAGCTCCGGGCCGCTGTCCTTGTCCGAGCATAGGACGTCGCCCTCGCCGAGCCCGGTCGTGCCCTCGCTGATGCCGGCGCGGTCCAGCAGCGTTACAGCCACGCCCCGGCGGGTCAGCTCGTACGCCGTGGCAGTGCCGACGATCCCCGCGCCGATGATGATGACGTCGCGCGCCCGGTTCACCCGAGCCGGAAGCCGGCGGGGAAGGGATCGCTCGGATCGAGCAGGTACTGGCCAATGCCGGTGATCCAGGCGCGGCCCGTGATCTCGGGGACGATCGCGGGTCGGCCCGCGACCGTGGTCTCCTCGACGACGCGCCCCGTGAAGCGCGTCCCGATGACCGACTCGTTGACGAAGGGCGCGCCCGTCCGCAGCGCTCCACGGGCGTGCAGCTGGGCGATCCGCGCCGAGGTGCCGGTGCCGCACGGCGAGCGGTCTAGCCAGCCGGGGTGGATTGCGGTGGCCGCCCTGGCGTCGGCGCCGTCCCTGCCGGGGGCGTGCAGCACGACGTGGCGGCAGCCCCGGATGCGGTCGTCCTCGGGGTGCACGGGTGGTCGTGCCATGTTGATGGCATCCATGATCGCCAGGCCGCTTTCGATCAGCGCCGGGGCCTGCTCGGGATCGGGGCTGAGGTGGACGCTCGCGGCATCGACGAGCGCGTAGAAGTTGCCTCCGAACGCCAGGTCGTAGGTGACCGCGCCGAGGCCCGGTACCTCGACGGTGGCGTCCTGCTCGTGCAGGAAGGAGGGAACGTTGCGCAGGGATACCGCGGTCGCTCGGCCGCCGGCGACCTGCACCCGCGCCGTCACCAGGCCGGCAGGCGTATCGAGCGCGATCGTAGTCTCGGGCTCCGTCACCTCGACCATGCCGGTCTCGACGAGGACGGTCGCCACGCCGATGGTGCCGTGGCCGCACATCGGCAGGCAGCCCGACACCTCGATGTAGAGCACGCCCCAGTCGGCGTCGGACCGCGTCGGGGGCTGAAGGATCGCGCCGGACATCGCGCCGTGACCGCGCGGCTCGCGCATCAGCAGGAGCCGCAGGTCATCGCGCTCGGCCTCGAAGCGCAGCTTGCGCTCGAGCATGGTGTCTCCGGGCAGCGGAGGGACGCCCCCGGTGATGACCCGGGTCGGCATTCCCTCCGTATGCGAGTCGACCGCGCTGAAGTAGCGCGCAGACCTCATGCGCCGACCCCCACTCCTAGCGCCTCCACCGCCTCACGTAGAACCGCCTCCTGCGCGGCGGCGAGCGGGCGTCGCGGCGGGCGGCTGGGCCCGCCGGTGAGCCCCACGGCGTCCATGGCGCCCTTGAAGTACTGCACGAGCCACGGCGTCATGTCGAGGCGGGCCAGCGGGAGCAGGCGCTGGTAGAGCTCCCGAGCCTCGGGAAGCTGTCCCTCGGCGATGAGGTCGGCGAGCTTGACGCAGTCGGCGGGAACTACGTTCGCTACGCCGGAGACCCAACCCGTCGCGCCCGCGGCCAGGCCTTCCAGCGCCCAGTCGTCGCCGCCGACGAGGATCTCGAGCTCGGTGGCCCCGAGCAGCGCGGCGATGCGGCGGGCGTCGCCGGAGCAATCCTTGACCGCGACGATGCCGGGAACCGCTCCGTCCAGCTCGGCGATGACGTCCGGGGTCAGGTCCGTGCCGGAGGCCTCCGGGTTGTTGTAGACCATGACCGGCAGGTCGGCGGCCTTGGCGACCGCACCGAAGTGCGCCGCGAGCTCCTCGGTGGTTCCGCGGTACAGCAGGGGCGGCAGGCACATCACGCCTTGCGCGCCGCCAGCTCGCGCCTGCTGCGCGTGGGTGCACGCCGCCGCGGTCGAGGAGGCCGAGACGCCGACGGTGACCGGCAAGCGCCCGGCCACGTGGGCGACGACGCTCTCGATCACGAGGCCGCGCTCGTCGCTGGAGAGGCTCCCCGCCTCCCCCATCGTGCCGTTGACTACGAGGCCGTCTACGCCGCCGTCGATTAGGGGCGTAACGTTCGCGCGGAGCGCGGCGACGTCGATCGTGTCGTCTTCCGCGAAGGGCACGACGACAGCAGGGATGATCCCGGAGAAGGTGCTCATGGGGGCTCCTTGTTTGTAAGGGAGGCCATGCAATGGCGCTCGCGCGGTGCTGGCAGGCGTCGCTTTCCGCTCCGGACGCATGCCCGGGATAGCTCCAAGTTAGCCCTACGGTGCGGGTCTGCGGGCTCATGCTCCCGGCCCTGCGCCCTCGGTGCAGCTCTGCGGCGCCGCACCGGGCCGCGGTTGCCCGACCCGACGGATCGCGAAGCCGGCAGGTGCTATCGGTCGGTGAGGATGGCGTCGACCGTGACCGCGTCTTCCCACGCCATGCCTGTGCTCTTGAACAGCCGGGGGGCGGCGGCTGCCGGTGATTGCTCGCCACAGACGAGTGCCCTGAGCGGGATCAGCCGGTGTGGGTCCATTGCGCCTGAGCGGATCGCGAGGATCACGTCGCCCGCCTCGCGTAGAGCTGACGCGGTCGACTCGACGACCACCGTCGAGCGCGCCACCAGGGCGTCGTCGACTTCGCGCGCTTCTGGCTCGTGGGACCCGATCGCGACCACCGTCGCATGGTCGGCGGCGCGGGCGCCGTCGAATAGCGGCTCACGGGTGGTAGTGCAGCAGCAGATGATGTCCGCAGCGGCGACCAGTTCGTCGCGCTCGGCGGCGTCCCGTCCCAGGACGTCGACGTGAGCGATCGGTCGGACGGCGCGAATCGCCTCGATGTGCGCCTTCGCCTGTGGACCGCGGCCGAAGACCAGCAGGCGCCGAGCGTCGGGTACGGCGAGGTGGCGGACGGCGAGGGCGGAGACCGCCGAGGTGCGCAGGTTTGTGATCGCAATCGCATCGAGCAGCGCGACCGGCGACAGCGAACTGCCGTCGAAGGCCAGGCAGAGGCCTTGTATGCGTGGCTCGCCGCCGACGGTGACGACCTTGATAACCGGGTGCGCCGCGGCGGCGGACGGCATCACGAGCAACTGACCGCCCGCCACTTCGACCACCGACCGCGGTGACTCCTCCGCGGGCTCCAAGCCCGACCGGAGAGCCGCCTCCAGCGCGTCAACCGCCGCGAGCGGCGACAGCCGCCGCCGGACCTCCGCGGCGCCGATATACGGGATCGTCACCGCAGCACGAAGCCGGTGCCCAGGTCGTCACGCGGGTCCAGGAGGAAGCGGTGCTCGCCCGTCCGGAAGGCCCTGCCCTCGACCTCGGTGAGCACGCCACGCGGGACGCGTCCCACCACGTGCGCGCGGAACGAGGTTCCGATGATGGAGTCGTTCCGCCAGCTCGCCCGGTCATCCAGGGCGCCATCGTCCGCGAGCAGCGCGGTGCGGGCTGAGGTCGCCGAGCCGGTGGGCGAGCGGTCAACCTCGCCGTCAGCGAATATGACGACGTTGCGGTGGTGACCGGGACGCAGCTCCTCGTGGATCACGGTCCCGTAGACCCCCGACAGCCTCGGGTCATCGGGATGGACGGCGACGTCGGTCCCTTCGACCGCGGCCTTGATCTCGCGACCCGCGCGAATCAGCTCTGGAAGCGCCTCCGCCGAGATGGGAAGGCCGAGCTGGGCGGCCGGTACGAACGCGTAGATAGCGCCGCCGTACGCGACGTCGACCCGAACATCGCCAGCCGCGACGCCGCGCGCGATCACGTAGGCGGGGACGTTTCGGAACGCCACCCGCTCCACCGTCCCCCCGCGGCACGCCACTCGCGCCACAACGCGTCCAGATGGAACATCGATCCTCACCTCGACTTCCCCGTCGTCCGGCGCCTCGACGCGCCCAGACTCCACAGCCCATGCTCCGAGCGCGATCGTGCCGTGCCCACATGCCGTGGAGTAGCCGTCTTTATGCCAGAAGAGGACGCCGAAGTCGGCGCCGTCGTCGTCCGGCGGCACCACGAAGCATCCGTACATGTCGGAGTGGCCCCGCGGTTCCTGGCACAGCAGACGCCGGACGCGGTCGACATCGTCCGAGGCGCTTGCGTGGTCCCGGCGCCCGAGCACCGATCCGCCCGGGATCTCCACGCTCCCCTCCTCCACTATGCGGAACGGCTCACCCGCCGTGTGATAGTCCGTCGCCGGGATCTCCACCCGCAGCAGTATCGCCGTCTGGAGCCGCTATCGCGCTCACGCGAAG
>JBKPFJ010000232.1:0-21398 GCA_046728795.1 Actinomycetota bacterium
GTCCTCGCCCCCCCGAGCGCGGTTCGCGAGCGCATCGAGCCCGCCGCCGGCCGGGGTCTCGAGGAACTCGAAGAGGCGCTCCACGAAGCCCTGACCGGGGTTCGCGCCGGCCCCGGCGGCCACGGAGTCGCCGAGCGCGACGTAGGTGCCGGCCGCCCGCGCCTGCGGGGCACACGCTAGGGCGGCGAAGAGGCACGCGACGGCGATCAGCGGGCGTGGCGTGGGCATGGCTGATCCGACTCCGGGGTGCACAACGAGCGTAGGACCGTTGAGCGACGCGCGCCAGCCACGGACGTGCTCGCGCGAGATGCTCGGGGTCGTGCGGGCGGGAATGCCGGGCGCGAGTCCGCAGATACGATCCGCGGACGAAAGCCACGGAGGAGGTCAGTTTGCACGCACGCGTCGTCAGGTTCACGGACGTCACGCCAGAGAGAATCGACGCGATCACCGCCGGCATCGAGGAGTCCGAGGGACCGCCGCCCGGCGTCGATTCGACGGGATTCCAGCTGTTCGTCGACGAGGCACAGGGGACGGCCATCTTCGTCGGGTACTTCGAGACCGAGGAGAAGATGCGCGAGGCAAGCGAGGTGTTCGAGCAGATGGACGCCTCCGACACCCCGGGGACCCGTGCCTCCGTGGACCAGTGTGAGATCAAGCTCGAGCGGACCATGTAAGCGCCGCGGGGCGAACCCGGCAGCGACGCGCCTGAAGAGCGCTCAGCGGCCCGTGGAGCCGAACCCGCTCTCGCCCCGCCCGGTCTGGTCGAGCTCCTCCGCTTCCTCAAGCGGCGGCGCCTCGACACGCACCAGAAGGAGCTGGGCGATGCGGTCGCCCGGAGTGACCTCGAACGGCTTCTCCGGGTCCGTGTTGAGGAGCAGCACGCGCAGCTCGCCGCGGTAGCCGGAGTCGATCAGCCCGGGGGCGTTCACCAGTGCGATGCCGTGGCGGGCGGCCAGCCCGGATCGCGGCAGGACCAGGCCCGCCTGGCCTTCCGGAATGGCCACCGCGATCCCGGTGCCCACGCTGAGTCGGCGGCCCGGCTCGATCAGCGCCGACTCGGCCGCGTGGAGGTCGAAGCCGGCATCACCGTCATGCGCTCGCGCGGGAGCGCGCGCCGCGGCGCTGAGGCGGCGGAAGCGGAGGCTCACCCGGAGCCGTTCAGGGAGAAGCGCTCGAAGCGGGGCGCCGCGGTGGCCGGCACGCGGGCGCGCACGCGCACGCCCTCGGCAGTGTCCTCACGCTCCATCTCGCCCGCGAGCTCGTGCAGCTCGGAGAGCCGGCCACCCTCCTCGTAGGGCACGAGCAGGTCCATCTGCTCGAGGCTGGCCAGGAAGCGGCCCTCGATCCGCTCGCGCAGGCGCTCGAGTCCCTCCCCGGTCTCCGCCGACACGTGGCTCGCCCGCGGGAAGCGGAAGGACAGCTCACGGCGGCGCTCCTCGCCGAGCAGGTCCACCTTGTTGAGCGCGAGCAGCCGCGGCCGCTCCGCGGCAGCGATGTCGGCAAGCGTCTCCTCCACCGCCTCCAGCATCTCGCCGAGCTCGTCCTCGGGCACGGAGGCGTCGGCTATGTGCAGAATGAGGTCCGCCTCGAGCGCCTCCTCGAGGGTCGCTGCGAACGCATCGACGAGCTGATGCGGCAGCTTGCGGATGAAGCCGACCGTGTCGGTCACCAGGTAGCTCCGGCCCGAGATCTCGAGCGAGCGCGTGGTCGGGTCGAGGGTGTGGAAGAGCCGCTCCGCAGCCCCCACGTCGGAGCCGGTGAGGGCGTTGAGCAGCGTTGACTTGCCCGCGTTCGTGTAGCCGGCGATGGCTACCGTCGGGAGGCCCGCTCGCTCGCGCTCGAGCCGCATCGTGCGACGCGTGCCCTTGGTGTGCTCGAGCCGCTGCTTCAGCGCAGAGATGCGGTCGCGGGCCAGCCGTCGGTCGGTCTCGATCTGGCTCTCGCCGGGGCCCCTCGTGCCGATCCCGCCGCCGAGGCGCTCGAGGTGGGTCCAAAGGCCGCGCATGCGGGCGAGGTTGTACTCGAGCTGGGCGAGCTCCACCTGGAGCTTGCCCTCGGACGTGTGCGCGTGGTCGGCGAAGTTGTCGATGATGATCGCCGTGCGGTCGATCACGGGCACGCCGAGCTCCTGCTCGAGGTTGCGCTCCTGGCGCGGCTTGAGCTCGTCGTCACAGGCCACGAGGTTGGCGCCCGCGTCGGCCACTGCGCGCTTGAGCTCGGCCAGCTTTCCCTTGCCGAGGTAGCGGTTCGGATCGGGCTCGGGCCGGCGCTGGATCAGCTCGCCGGCGACGGCGACCCCCGCCGTGCGCAGGAGCTCGCGCAGTTCCGCCAGATCCGGCTGACCGGGTCCGGCGGCGATGCACAGTGCCCGCTGCCGCGCGCGCGGATTCCGGATGCCCTCGCCGTAGTGAGACCGGGTCGTACGTCCGTTGCGGCCCTTCTGCATCCACCCCAAGTGTAGGCTCCGGCCATGCGGGCGTTCGTCACGGGGGCGACGGGGTTCATCGGCGGGCACGTGGCGCGCAAGCTCCGAGATCGCGGGGACGAGGTGACCGCACTGGTTCGCTCGCCCGACCGCGCCACCGAGCTGCGGGAGCTGGGGTGCGAGGTGGTCGAGGGCGACCTCTCGTCCGAGGAAGCGATCAGGCGCGGCGTGAACGCTGCCGAATCGGTCTTCCATGTCGGCGCGGTCTACAAGGTGGGCATCCCGAGCTCCGAGCACGCGGCCATGTTCGACGCCAACGTGGCAGGGACGGGGCGGGTGCTCGACGCGGCTGTCGAGGCCGGGGCCCGGCGCATCGTCTACGTCTCGACCGTGAATACGTTCGGCAATACGCGCGGCAAGGTGGTGGACGAGAGCTACCGGCGACCCGACCGCGACTGGCTCTCCTACTACGACGAGACGAAGTTCCTGGCGCACGAGATCGCGGAGGACCGGATCGCGAGCGGGGCCCCGATCGTGATCGTGATGCCCGGCGGGGTCTACGGGCCCGACGACCACTCCGAGATCGGCAACATGATCGAGCAGGCGGCCACCGGGAAGCTGCGGGCGAAGATGTTCCCGGAGGCGGGCTTCATGCTCGCCCACGTAGAGGACGTGGCGGAGGGGATCCTGCTGGCCCACGACAAGGGTGAGATCGGCGAGTCCTACGTCCTCGCCGGAGATCGGGCGACGATGGGCGAGCTCGTGAACCGAGTCTGCTCGATCGCCGGCCGCAAGCCGCCAAGACTGACCCTCCCGGCCACGATGATGAAGGCATCCGCGCCGCTCGGCGGCGTCCTCGGTCCCGCGCTCGGCTTCCCACCCAACCTGCGCGAGCTGATCAAGGTCTCCGACAACGTGACCTACTGGGCGCGGGACGACAAGGCCCGCCGCGAACTCGGCTATGCCCCGCGCGACCTCGACACGGGGCTCAGGCAGACCCTGGGCGCTTCCTAGCCGACCGCCGGAAGCTGGAGCCGCTCGACCGGCGGCAGCACTCCCTCCGTCCCGAACCGCTCGGGCAGGGTCGACCCCGGCAGCACCACCACGCCCTGGCCCGGGGTGCCGAGCCAGGAGGCGTGGCCGACCGCATAGCGGTGCGCGCAGAGCGCGGCGCCCGCTGCGTCGATCTCCTCGCTGCGGCGGTGCCACAGGTCGCCGCCCTGGTCGATGACGTGGTCCTCCTCGAGCTCCTCGATGCGGAGCTCCATCCCGTGCGGGTGCCGCTTCGCGGGCAGGCGGCGGCCCTGGAGGGCGAAGAAGACGCCGTCGGGATTGGTCTCGAAGACGGGCGCGGCGTGGTAGGCGCCCTCTCCGACCCGGCCCTCGTCGTTGTCGCCCTCCCCGGTGAAGACGCCGAGCTCGTCGAGGGCCTCGAACAGGCTCGCCGCCGCCGGGCTCGGCGCGACCGGGGCCACCCCGCGGGCCCGGAGGGCGGCTTCGTACGGACGGGCCGCCGCGGGCGCCCCTACTCCGACCACGACCTCTGGCAGCGCTCGCAGCTCTGCCGCGACCTGCGCCGGGGAGCCCGGCTCGAAGAACAGCGCGGACAGCCGGATCGGCGGCTCGGGGGCGCGCTCCTCCTCGAGCATGGCGAGCTGCAGCATCTCCTCCACCGCCACCACGCCGCAGTAGCGCACTAGTCCCCCAGGCTGGAGCGGAGCCGCTCCACCGCTTCGCCCAGGCGCTCGTCCGGCACGGTCAGCGAGATCCGGAAGAAGCCCTCGCCGTTCGGCCCGTATGCGCTGCCAGGGGAGAGGACGACGCCCGACTCGTCGAGCACCAGCTCGCAGTAGGAGGCGGACGTGTGCCCCTCGGGGACCGGCGCCCAGACGTAGATCGTGCCCTTCGGGGGCCTGACCTCCACTCCGATCTCGGCCAGCGCGTCGCACACGAGGTCGCGGCGCCGCGCGTAGAGGGCGGGCATCTCCTGCGGCGGCCCGGCGTCGAGCGCCTCGACGGCCGCCAGCTGCACCGCCCCGAACATGCCGGAATCGACGTTCGTCTTGAGCTTCCAGTAGGCCTCGACGGCCTCGGCGTTGCCCACCAGGGCCGCAGCCCGCCAGCCGGTCATGTTCCAGCCCTTCGAGAGGGAGAACACCTCGACCCCGACATCGCGGGCCCCCGGCGTCTCGAGGAAGCTCGGCGCCACGTAGCCGTCGAAGGTGGTCTCGGTGTAGGACGCGTCGTGCACGACGAGCAGCCCGTGCTGCCGCGCGAACTCCACCGCCGCCTCGAACAGTCCGTCCGGCGCGATCGCCCCCGTGGGGTTGTTCGGATAGTTCAGGTACACCAGGCGCGCCCGCTCGAGGTCCGCCGGCGAGATCGCCTCGAAGTCGGGGGCGAACCCGCGCTCGGGCAGAAGCGGCATCAGCACCGGCTCGCCGCCGGTCAGCAGCGGGCCGCCCGTGTAGACGGGATAGCCGGGGTCGGCCGCCAGCGCGGCGTCACCCGTGTCGAGGAAGGCCAGGTTCAGGTTGAAGACGCACTCCTTCGCCCCGAGGGCAGGGACGATCTCCGTGTTCGGGTCGAGCGCCACGCCGAAGCGGCGCTCGTAGAAGCGGGCGAAGGCCTCGCGCAGCTCGGGCCGCCCGCGGTTCGAGGGGTAGCGGTGGGTGCCCGGGTCGCGGGCCGCCGAGGCGAGCGCGTCCACCACGGTGGCAGGCGTGGGCGTGTCGGGATCACCGATGCCGAGGCTGATGACGTCGACACCCGCCGCGCGCTTGGCGGAGATCTTTCGCTCGAGCTCCGCGAACAGGTACGGGGGCAACCGCTCGAGCCGGCTACTCGGTCGCACCAAGCTCCCTCACGAGCTCCGGGCTCAGCTCCCCCCGGTAGACCGGCAGCGCCCAGCCTGTCAGGTTCACGTGGAGGTCCTCCTCGACCTCGACCACGAGCTCCCCGCCGTCGAGCCGCACCGTCACGGGGCTGTCCACGCCGCGGAGCACCGCCGCGACCGCCGCGCCGGTTGCGCCGGTTCCGGAGGACATCGTCTCCCCCGCCCCCCGTTCGAAGATCCGCGCCTTTATCGAGCCCGGCCCCCGCCGCGTCCAGAAGGAGACGTTGGTGCGGTTGGGGAACAGCTCGTGGTTCTCGATCGGCGGACCGTAGACCGACAGGTCGAGCTCCTCGAGGCCCTCCGCGATCTCGATCGCGCACTGGGGGTTGCCGATGGAGACGTGCCGGAAGCGGAACTCGCGGCCGGCGGCCTCGAGCATGCCTTCGCCGTCGTCTCCGCCGGAGGGGAAGTCGCTCGAGCGCAGCCTGGCCCGCCCCATGTCCACGGTGCACGTGTCGGGACCGGTGATCCGCGGCCGGACCTCGCCCGCCGCGGTAGCGAGGGAGAAGGCGTCCTCCTCGGTCCAGCCGTTCCGGCGCAGGTACATCACAGCCTCGCGCACGCCGTTTCCGGACAGCTCCGCCTCGGACCCGTCGGGGTTGTAGATCCGCAGCACCGCCACGAAGCCGCGCTCGTGCGACGGCGACAGCACGAGCAGCCCGTCGGAGCCGATCCCGGTGTGCGCCGCGCAGAGGGCCCGGACCCGTGCCGGGGTCAGCTCGAAGGCGAGCTCCGCCTCGTCGACGATGGCGTAGTCGTTTCCGAGCGCCTGCCATTTCTCGAAGCGCACGGCGCGACACCCTATAGCTCGCCCCGTTCTGAAAGGCTTCGCCGGTTCTCTCGGTCGGGAAGGAGCCCGATGCGCCGTTTGCCGTACCGGCCTCCGTTGCCATGCTGGCCTTCGCCGCGCTGGCGCCGTCCGTCTCCGCGCGGCCGGACGTGGCCTACGACATCCTCGTCCCGGGCGAGTACGGGGGGCTGCCGACCAATGGCGACTCGACCGATCAGATCCAGCGTTACGACCGCCTGGCCTCGCTGCGCGGACGGGTTACCTCACGCGACATCCGGCACCGGTACAAGCGCGAAGACCTCCGACCGCGCGGCCCGACCCATCGTGAGACGACCGGCCGGCGCGGCCTGAGGATCCTGCGCGATCGGTTCGGCGTGCCGCACATCTACGGGCGTGACCGGTCCGATGTGTGGTTCGGGGCCGGCTGGGTGGCCGGCGAGGACCGAGGCCTCCTGCTGCAGCTCGGCCGCGGTCCCGCCCGCGCGGCCGTAGCGGACATCCCCGGCATCGACGCTTTCGGGCTCGTGACGAGCGGACGGAGCTTCGTGCCAAGCGCGCAGGCCGAGGCGCTCGTCAGGAGCCAGCGCCGCAAGCTCGTCCGCGCCTACGGGCACAAGGGACGGCAGATCCTGCGCGATCTCGGGGCGTACGCCGCCGGACTCACGGCGTATTTCAAGAAATCGGGCTCGAGCCAGCCGCCCTGGACGGTCGACGACGCCGTGGCCGTCGTCGCCTTCATCGGCTCGATCTTCGGCAACGGCGGCGGCTCCGAGGTGAGGAACTCCGAGTTCCTGGCCCGGCTCCGCGAGAGCCTCGGCCCGAGGCGCGGCTCTGGGGCGTTCGCGGACCTGATGGAGGCGGACGACCCGGATGCGCCCACCACCACGCGCCGGCGCTTTCCATATGGGCGCTCCGGCGGCAGCCCGACGGCGGGCTCCCCGCTCGTCGATCCGGGCTCGATTCAGGATCTCGACCCAACGAGGCCGCAGCCGCTGGCGTCCAGCTTCCTCGTGGCCGGTCCACGGCGCTCGCGAACGGGCGAGTCGCTCTTCGTGGCCGGCCCTCAACTCGGCTACTTCTACCCGGAGATCGTGCTCGAGGCGGACCTCCACGGCCCGGGCCTCCGGGCTCGCGGCGCGCTCGTCCCCGGCGGCGGGCCCTACGTCCTGATCGGACGCACGCGGAACTACGCCTGGAGCCTCACAACCGCCCAGAACGACAACCGCGATCAGTTCCTCGAGCGGCTGTGTGAGCCGAACGCGGCGCGGCCGACGCGCGACTCGCGCCACTACCTCTACGGGGGCCGCTGCCGGGCGATGAGGACGTTCAACGCCGGCACGCTCGACGGCAGGCGGGTCCGCTTCCCGATGACCGTTCACGGCCCGGTGTCGGGCACGGCAACTGTTAACGGCCGGCCGTACGCGATCGCCCGAAAGCGCTCGACGTATGGCCGCGACGCGCTGTCGATCGCGGCGCTGCGCGACATGACGCTCGGGCGCGGGCGCACGGTGCGCGGCTTTTGGCGATCCGCCGCCGAGTTCGGCTTCACCTTCAACTGGGGCTATGCGGGCCGGCGCCGAACCGCGTACTTCTCCTCGGGACGCCTGCCGCGAAGGGCGCCGGGCACCAACAAGCTGCTGCCCACGCTCGGCACCGGGCGGTACGACTGGCGGGGGTTCATCGGGCTGCGCCGTCACCCGCATGCCGTGGGCGGCCCGCGCGGGCTCCTCCTCAACTGGAACAACAGGCCGGCGCCCGGGTGGCAGCCCGGCGACAACGTGCACGGTTACGGGTCGCTCCACCGGGTCGAGCTGCGTGGCCACCTGCCGCGTCGAGCCCGGCTGCGAGACCTGGTCGGCGTCATGAACCGCAACGCGACGCAGGACCTGAGAGCGGCGAAGCTGTGGCCCGTGATTCGCGCCGTGCTGCGGACCGGTCCTGCCCCCGACGCCCGAACGGCGCGCGCGGCCGCCCTGATCACGGCCTGGCAGCGCAGAGGGGCGAGCCGCCTCGATCGCGACCTCGACGGCAAGATCGACCACCCCGGCGCCGCGGTGCTGGACGCTGCCTTCGAGCCGATGGCGGACGCCGTGATGACCCCCGTGCTCGGGCCGCTCCGCGATGAGCTGGCACGGCTCCAGAGGCGCGACAACCCGCCGTATCGCGCGAACGGGTCCGCGTTCGGCGACGGCTGGTACGGCTACATCGACAAGGACCTGCGCACACTGCTCGGCCGCAAGGTCCACCGGCCGTTCAACCTGCGCTACTGCGGGCGGGGCTCACTCGCCGCCTGCCGGTCGAGCCTCTGGGCGGCGCTCCAGCGCTCGGTCGACTCGCTGGCCAGGACCCAGGGAGCCGACCCGGCGGCCTGGCGCTCCGACGCCACCAAGGAGCGCATCCGCTTCCTGCCGGGGTTGATCCCGAACACAATGCGCTGGAGCAACCGGCCCACCTTCCAGCAGGTGATCCGCTTCGCCCGGCACTGAGTCCGCTCACGCACGCCCCTCGATCTCCTCCGCCACGTCGCCCGCCGCCCGGCCCGTGACGTCGATCACGTGCACGCCCGCGAGCTTCCGCATCCAGGTGAGCTGGCGCTTGGCGTAGTTGCGCGTTCGCCGCTTCATCGCCTCCACGTCACCCTGGCGCAGCTCGGCGTAGCCGAGGGCCTTCCGTGCGGTGTCGGAGGCGCCTGCCGCCTCCGCCCGCCGCACCTCCTCCGCGGCGCTGGAGGCCACCATGCCGTCGACCCGCTCGTCGATGGACGCGTACAGCTCGTCGCGCTCCATGACGAGACCCGCGAGGAGCGTGGGGCGGCGGGTCTCCCTAGCCCAGAGCTGCTCTCCGCCAGGGTCGGGGTCCTCGCCCATGTCGAGCAGCTCGAGGGCGCGCACGATCCGCGAGCGGTCGGCCGCGGCGATGCCCGCCGCGACGGCCGGCGCTCTCTCGGCGAGCTCCGCGTGGAGGGCCGCCGGCCCCCTCGCCGCGAGCTCACCCTCGATTCGCTCGCGAACTCCCGCCCCCGGCGGCGGACGCAGGTCGAGCTCGGTCAGGGCCGCCCGCAGGTAGAGGCCCGTTCCTCCGACCACGAGGGGTCGCCGCCCGGACGCGAGGGCCTCGTCGATCGCCGCGTGCGCCAGGGGCATGTACTCGCCGACCGAGAACGGCTCGTTCACGCGGCGAATGCCGACGAGGCGATGCTCGAGCCTGCTCTGCTCGGCGCCGGTCGGCGCGCCGCTGAGCGTCTCGAGGCCGGCATACACGTGGAGCGCGTCCGCCGAGACGGCGACGGGATCCTCGCCGCGGCCCCTGAGGCGCTCGGCCAGGGCCAGCGCGACGGCCGTCTTTCCCACGCCGGTGGGGCCGAATATGGCGATCACCTCGGCCACGGCCGCAGTATCGCCCGCCCGAGGTCGCTACAACTCGCCGCCGTGAAACGCCTCGGATCGACCCTGCTAGCGGGGCTGGCGGTGGCCGGCTGCGGCTACGGCTCACCGCAGACTCCCGAGCAGGAGACCAAGCGGCCGCTGAAGGTCCAGCATGCCCTCGGCGAGACAAAGGTCCCGGGCAAGTCGTCCCGGCCGGTCATGCTCGCCACGAGCGAGCTCGAGGACTCTCTCGCGCTCGGAGTAGTCCCCGTCGGAGCCGCGGTGCCGGTGGAGGGTGCCGGCTTCCCGCGCTTCCTGGGCAGCCGGGTGCGGCGTGTCCGGCCCGTTGGCACCGTTGCGCGCCCGGAGATCCGGCGCGTGGCCGCCCTCGGTCCCGATCTGATCCTCGGGGTGATTCCCGCGCAGCGCCGGGACTATCGCCGGCTGACGGACATCGCGCCAACGGTGATGGCGGACTCGCGCGTGAACTGGAAGCCGAACCTGCGTCAGGACGGCGAGGCCCTGGGGCACGTCGACAACGCGGAGGCGATGCTCTCGGACTACGACCGTCGCGCGCTTCGCCTCCGCCGCGCCCTGCACGGGCGTGGCTTCACCCGGGCGAGGCTGGCAGCCGCGCTTCCCGCGGCCGTCCGCCCCTACCTGGGCCGCCCGTTCATCGCCTCCATCCTCGCCGACGTCGGTCTCCCCCACGCCGAAGGGAAGGCGCGTCTCGCCCGCCCAGGGCCTCACGACGAGTGGTCGCTCGGCGAGGGCGTGATCGCGGCGCGGCTCGTGCTGAGCGACCTGGACGGCTGGCTTCTCCACGGGGCGTGAACGAGGCTCAGCCGGTGGGCGCGAGCGTGCGCTCGAACTCCGTCTTGCCTGCCGTGTTGACGATCCGCAGGGTCAGCGGGCCCTCGCGGGAGAAGTCGAGCTCGCCGAAGTTGAACCAGCGCTTGGCCTGCACCCACGACTTCACGGCGTCCGCGGAAGAGGGCCCGAAGAAGGCGAGCCGCTCCGGGTTCAGGGTGGTGTCGAAGTCCAGGTTCGGAAAGATCCCCGCGTTCATGGGGCCGGTCACGAGCTCGTTGACCGCGAAGCCGGGGTCGTCTGTGAACGGCCGGTAGCGAAACGCCTCCGCGAAGTGGACGTCGGTGGTGATCCACACGCTGTTGCGGACGTGGTGAGAGTGCATGAACCGGAGGATGTCGAGCAGCTCGCGCTCGTAGCCGGTGCTCTGGTCGAAGTTGGCCCAGCCGTCCCGGCCGTTCGTCGGCGGGAACCCGGTGGGGATCGACATCGGCACGCTCGAGACGATGACCTTCCACCTCGCGTCCGACTCCGCCAGCTTCTGCTTCAACCACGCCAGCTGCTCGGGCCCGAGCATCGTCTTCGGGTGAGCGTCCGTGTCCTCGGCGAAGTTGGGATCGCGGTACTGGCGCGTATCGAGCACGAAGAGCTCGGCGTTGCGGCCCCAGCGCAGCGAGCGATATAGGCGCGCCGGCGCGTTCTCGGCATCCGCGATCGGCGTGTAGTCGAGGAAGGCCTGGAGCCCAAGCGGCATCAGGTTGACGCCCGGCGTGTATGGCGGCGCGCTGCCCGTGTCGGTGAGCGGGCCAAAGTCGTTGATGACCTCGTGGTCGTCCCAGACCCCGACGTAGTCGGTGCGTCCGAGCAGCCGCTGCAGCTTCGCGTCGGCGCGGCCGTAGCGCCAGTGTGCCCAGAAGGTCGCCAGATCGGTGGCGGGGCCGAAGTCGCCCGCGATCTGCCGGTTGCCGTAACGTCCGACCGGATCGCAGGCGTTGTCCGCGTAGATCATGTCGCCCAGCCCCACGAACACGTCGGGGTGCCGCGTGTTAACGGTCCTCATGATCGGGAAGCCCTCGGGGGCGTCGCGGCAGACGTTCTGCCCCGCCAGGTCACCGCCGAACGCGAGGCGCAGCGGCGCCGCGGCGTTCTGCGGCGGGGCCGTGCGGAACGATCCCCCCGCTGCGGGGCCGTGCGAAGCGCCAAGGCTGAACCAGGCGCGGTACCGGTAGCTAGTTGCGGGGGCGAGCCCATCGAGCGGGACGCGCGCCGTGTAGTCGTCCTCGGCACGCGCCTGCCCGGTTGCGATTCTGCGGTGACGGCCGCGGGAGAGAACGACGTTCAGCGTCGCCTCGCGGTCGGCCCGAGCCCAGAGCAAGGCCGAGGAGGCGCCGACGTCGCCGACCACGACGCCATGTGTGACCCTCGGCGTTTCTGGCGCAACCGCGCGGGCGCTGCTCGCCGTAACGGCACCGGCGCTGCCGGCGCCGAGAGCGACTGCCGCGGCGGCCAGGATCAGGCGCAAGGTTCCGTCTAGGCTAGTGGGGTGGGGAGGTCACGGACCCGTCGCCTCGCCTGCGCGTGCGTGGCCGCCGCCGTTCTCGCCGTCGCCGGCTCCGCCCAGGCGGCGTTCCCGGGCTCGAACGGGCTCCTCGCCTTCAACTCGGATCGCGACGGCGACTTCGAACTGTTCACGATGGACGGCGACGGCTCGAACGAAACGCCCAGGACGGACGATCCCGCCCGCGACCGCAAGCCGGTCTTCTCGCCGGACGGCATGCGCCTCGCCTTCCAGTCCGACCGCAACGGCGACGTCGACATCTACGTGATGGACCTGACGGACCTGCACGGAGAGAACCTGACCCGGATAACGAAGGCTCCCGGTGACGACTTCAACCCGAGCTGGTCACCGGACGGCAGGCTCATCGCCTTCAACAGCAACCGGACGGGCGATTTCGAGGTGTACGTCGCCCCGTCGACGGGTGGCGCGGCGCTCCAGCTGACCACTGCGCCCGGCGTCGATTCGGTACCCGCCTTCTCACCGAACGGTCGCTGGATCGCCTTCGAGAGCAGCCGCGGGCGGAGCGCCGACCTCTTCCTGATGCGTCCCGATGGGTCGGACCAGCAGCCCGTCACCCGGAGCCTGGCGGCCGACCTGAACCCCTCGTGGGCGCCAAACGGCCAGCGGCTGGCGTTCACGAGCGACCGCGACGGGTCGAACGACATCTGGGCGATCAGCTCCCGCGGCGGCGGGGCCCGCAACCTGACCCCTGAGAGCTCCGCCGACGACCGTAACGCGTCCTGGTCGCCGGATGGGCGCCAGATCGCCTTCGCTTCGAACCGCGACGGCGACTTCGACATCTACTCGATGCACGCCAACGGCAAGCGCCCGGTCCAGCTGACCGACGACCCGGCGACCGAGTCGATCCCCGACTGGCAGACCTTGCCGCGGGGCGAGTCGGGCCACTGACGCGCCGGCGCCCGCGTCAGAGCGAGGCGCGGGCGAGCAGCACTTCCTCGCCGGCGAGCGTCTGGCTCGTGGCCGCGTGGATCTCGACCGGGACGATCTCCCCGGGCTGAGCGAGGCCGTCGAAGTTCACAACCTTGTTGTGCCGGGAGCGTCCGCGCAGCTTCGAGCGGTCCGTGCGCGAGCTCCCTTCGACGAGCACGTCGAGGGTTCGCCCGACGAATCGCTGAGCTCGCTCGTGACTCCGGCGCTGGACGAGCTCGACGAGGCGCTGCAGGCGCTCGACCGCGACCTCGCGCGGGACCAGCCCGTCCGTGAAGCTCGCCGCCTCCGTCCCTCGCCGCGGCGAATAGATGAACGTGAAGGCCCCGTCGTAGCCGACCTCGTCGACGACCTCGAGCGTCTCCTCGAAGTCCCCCTCCTCCTCGCCGGGAAACGCGACGATGATGTCCGTGGTCAGCGCGCAGTCCGGGACGTGCTCGCGGATCAGCGCGACCCGGTCCATGTAACGCCTCCGGTCATAGGTCCGGCGCATGCTCTTCAGGATCCGGCTGGATCCGGACTGGAGCGGGAGGTGGATGTGCTCGCAGAGCGCTGCGAGGTCGGCGTGCGCGCGAATCACGTCCTCGCGCATGTCCTTGGGATGCGGGCTCGTGTACCGGATCCGGTCGATTCCGTCGACCGCGTCGACCGCGCGCACGAGCTCGGCGAACGAGCGTCGATCCGGGCGTAGATCGCGCCCGTAGGAGTTCACGTTCTGGCCGAGCAGCGTGACCTCCCGTACGCCGTCGGCGGCCAGGCGCTCGACCTCGCGAACGACGTCCTCGAACGGCCGTGACACCTCGCGGCCGCGAGTCGAGGGGACTATGCAGAAGGCACAGCGACAGTTGCACCCCACGCTGATCTGGACCCAGGCCTGGTGCTCGCGGTCACGTTTCGCCGGGAGGTCTCCGGTGAAGCTCTCGAACTCGAAGTAGCCCTGGGCCGCCAGGGAGTCGCTCGTCAGGAACTCGGCTAGCTTGTGCACCTGCCCCGGGCCGAAGGCGACGTCGACGATGGGGAACTGCTCGAACACCTGGTCCTTCATCGACTGCGCCCAGCAGCCGCCGACCCCCACGACGCGCTCGGGATCGCGCCGCTTGAGCGCCCTCGCCTCGGCCAGGTGAGCCAGGAAGCGCTCGTCGGCCTTCTCCCGGATCGAGCAGGTGTTGAAGAGGATCAGGTCGGCCTGCGCCCGCTCCGGCACCTCGTCGTAGCCGAGCGACTCGAGCATGCCCTTCATGCGCTCCGAGTCGTGCTCGTTCATCTGGCAGCCGAAGGTGGTCAGGTGGAAGGTCTTCATGCGGCCACCGAGGATAGGCGCTCGGCCATGCGCGGATAGCGGACGACGAGACCTTCGTCGTCGAGCTCGAGCTCGGCACGGAAGTCGCTGTCGAGGCTGACGAAGCGGACGGTGTGCTCGTCGATCGGCTCGTAGCGCTGCTCCGAGCGCCGGACCCCGAGGTCGGGCAGGGACACCCACGCCATCACGAAATCCTCGGGCTCGCCGCCACCGCGGAGCCCCTCGCGCAGCACCGGCATCGCGTTCGTCACGGGACAGTTGGCGAGGTCGCAGTCGAGAGCGTCCCCGAGCTCCGGCAGCGGCTCACCGTTGGCGCTCCAGCCGCCGTCGCTCCCACGAAGCAGCTCGAGCCTGTGCTCGGCTCGGGCCGTGCGGGCGGTCAGCGACAGCTGCTCGGTGACGAAGCCGCCGCCCGTGGCGAGCTCATAGTCGACCCGGTAGGGCTCCGGCTCGGCGCCGAGCTGAGTCCCGCGCGCGGTCAGGCTTTCCGCGTCCAGGGTGATCAGCGCGGCCTCGGCGAGCCACTCCTCGAGCCCCCGCCAGAGGTAGAGACGCGGCTCACTCATGAAGGCGCGACCCCGGCGGCGGCGAGCGCCTCGTCGCGGTCGCTGAAGCCCCGAAAGCGCACCAGGCGGCCGTCGCGCACGGTCCAGATCTGCGTCCAGGCGTGCTCCACCCTGACGCCGCTGCCCTTGCCGACCCCGCCTTCGCGCACGAACACGACCACGTCGTCGCCGGCCGGGATGAACTCCTCGAACTCGACCTGATAGTCGTCCCACGCGCCGAGGAAGCGGCGGAAGAAGCGCAGCACCTCGTCCCGGCCGCGGGAGCGCCCCTGGTCCGGCCAGTCCGTGGCCGTGAAGTCCCAGTCGATGTCCGGGTGGAGCGCCTCGGCCGCCGCCTCCCAGTCGCCGCGCGCGTAGGCGGCTGTCGTGGCACGCAACAGCGCGACGTTGTCGCTAGCGGGCGTAGTCCGTGGCACGGCTCTCGCGGATGACCGTGACCTTGATCTGGCCCGGATACTCGAGCTCCTTCTCGACGTCCCGGGCGATCTCGTGGCTGAGCAGGGCGGCGCCGTCGTCGTCGATGTCGTGCGGGCTCACTATCACGCGTATCTCCCGGCCCGCGTGCATCGCGTACACCTTGTCCACGCCCGGATGCCGCTGCGCGATCGCCTCGAGCTCGTGCAGGCGCTTGACGTACTGCTCGAGCGACTCGCCGCGCGCCCCCGGGCGGGCGCCGGACAGAGCGTCCACGATCTGCACGATCACCGCCTCCACGGTCTGCGGCTCGACCTCGTTGTGATGGGCCTCCATCGCGTGGGCCACCGCCTCGGTCTCCTTGTAGCGGCGCCCGAGCTCGCCGCCGACGAGCGCATGCGGGCCCTCCACCTCGTGGGAGACCGCCTTTCCGATGTCGTGCAGCAGGGCGGCGCGCGCGGCGGTGCGAGGGCTGCCACCCAGCTCGTCGGCGAGCATGGCGCCCAGTCGGGCGCATTCGATCGAGTGGTGCAGCACGTTCTGGCCGTAGCTCGTGCGGTACTTGAGCCGCCCGAGCAGCTTCGTGAGCTCGGGGTGCAGCGAGCCGACGTTCGCCTCGAACACGGCCTGCTCGCCCACCTCCACGATGTGCTGGTCGATCTCAGACTTCGATTGGTGGTAGGCCTCCTCGATCCGCGCGGGATGGATCCGGCCGTCCTGGAGCAGCTTCTCGAGGGTCAGCCGGGCGATCTCGCGCCGCACCCCGTCGAAGCCGGAGAGCAGCACCGCTCCCGGGGTGTCGTCGATTATGAAGTCGATCCCGGTGAGCGTCTCGAGGGCGCGGATGTTGCGGCCCTCCCGGCCGATGATGCGCCCCTTCAGCTCGTCAGAGCGGAGCTCGACGACCGAGACCGTCGTTTCCACGGCATGGCCGCTCGCCACCCGCTGCATGACCGCGGCCAGGATGCTGCGCGCCCTGCGGTCGGCGTCGCGCTTCGTCTCCTCCTCCACCTGGCGGATCAAGCGCGCGCTCTCATGGCGCAGCTCGTCCTCGAGCTCGCGCATCAGGATCTGCTTCGCCTGGCCTGCCGACAGGCCGGCCACGCGCTCGAGCTCGCGCATCTGCTCGCGCCTCGCCGTCTTCAGCTCCTCCGCGCTTCGCTCCAGGTTGCGACCGCGATCCGCGAGCGAGCGCTCTCGGTCGTCGAGGTCCTGTATGCGGCCGTCGATCGCGGCCTCTTTGGCTCGCAGGCGCTCCTCGAGCCGGGCGAGCTCCTCACGCCGAGCGCGTAGCTCGGCATCGACGTCCTCGCGCGGTCTCGTGCTCTCGGCCGGTCTCGGACGGACGGGGGCCTCGGTCGCCGCCCCGGCGCCGCCGGCGGGGGCGGCGACCCCTCGGCCGCGCTGGGTGACGAGCACCGCCGCGACGGCCACGACCGCCGCCACAAGCGCCGCCAACACGATGTCCATCGCTGTCTCCTCTGTCCGGCGCGTGCTGCGCCGGTCGTTTCCTCGGTTACCGAAGCGGTGCGGCTACGCCGCCGCGAGACACCAGATGACCTTCAGGCGAGGGGCGCGCCCGGCGTGGCGCGACGCCCGAGCTGGGGCTATGTGAGCGCCGTGACTCTCCTTTCGCGCGCGCCCGCTCCTGTGCTCAACTCGCTCACGTAATTCTGCTGGAAATTAAGGGGTTCTTGGGTCGTCTCAGTCTCACGGCAGCCGTCACCGGCCGCTCAACATCAGGGTAACTCTGGGGGATTCTGCCTGCAACCGTGCGGGACGCGGCGTGCAGCGGCGCGCTTCGCCGCTCCGACTCGTCCCAGCGCTACCGGATGTGGGAAGTGTCCTACCCAGTGGCGCCCCTGGCGCCCCCAATTAGGACAGTGGCCGGCCCACCAGTTCGCAGCGGCGCGCCGCCTCAGGCCGCGCGCCTGCCGTGCGCCCGGACTGCCTCGTAGGCCAGTTCCGGCTCGTACCCGCGCCGCACGAGGAGGCGCCAGGCGCGGTCGCGCTCACGGTCGTCGCCGGGCATGAGAGGCATCCGGCGGCCGAGCAGCTCGAGCGCGGCCTCGAGCTCCTCCTGCCGCCCCCACCCCGATAGCGCATGCTCCACGTGCTCGGGAGCGACCCCGCGCCGGTGCAGCTCGCGAGCGATCCGCTCGGTGCCCCAGCGCTCGAGCGAGCGCTTGTCCTCGGCGAACCGCAGCGCAAAGCGCGCATCGTCGAGGAAGCCGGCCGCCTCGAGCTCCCCCACCGCGTCATCGATGGCGCCCGGCTCGACCCTCTTACGCTCGAGAAACGTCCGCAACTCGGCCTCGGTCCGCTCCCGGGACCCGACCGCCTTATAGGCGAGAGCGCGGGCCCGTTCACGCTCCGGCTGCGGTGGGATCGAGTCGTCCATCAACCCCCCTCAGTGACGCGAAGACCGAAGCCGCCAAGGAAGCAGGGCCGAAGCCTTGCCCATGCAAGGCGAGGCCCGATGACGCCGGCAGGCGAAGGGATCCGCGTCACTGAGGGACCCGGACGGCGGGCGGCGTGTTTAAGCCGCCCGCTCCTTGGGTTGCTGTTCGGCGGCTTTCTCGGGCGCGGCGCCGTTGCCGCCCGCCTCCACCGCCGCCAACGGTGCGGCCGCCGGCTCCACGCCGACCGCCTCGTAGATCTTGCGCTCGATCTCCCGCGCCTTCTCGGGGCTCTCGCGCAGGTAGGCCTTGGCGTTGTTGCGGCCCTGGCCGAGCCGCTCGTCGCCGTAGGAGAAGAAGGAGCCCGACTTCTGGACGATGTCGTGCTCGAGCCCCAGGTCGAGGATGCACCCCTCGGATGAGATTCCCAGGCCGTACTCGATGTCGAACTCGGCCTGCCGGAACGGCGCCGCGACCTTGTTCTTCACCACCTTGACCCGGACCCGGTTCCCGATCGCCTCGGTGCCCTCCTTGAGCGTCTCGATCCTGCGGATGTCGAGCCGCTGCGACGCGTAGAACTTGAGCGCCCGCCCGCCGGGCTGGGTCTCCGGCGAGCCGAACATCACCCCGACCTTCTCGCGGATCTGGTTGGTGAAGACGCAGAGGGTGTTCGCCCGGTTGAGGTTGCCCGCCAGCTTGCGCATGGCCTGGCTCATCATGCGGGCCTGGACGCCGACGGTCTGGTCGCCCATGGCGCCCTCGAGCTCGGCCTTGGGGGTCAGGGCGGCAACCGAGTCGATGGCCACGACGTCGACGGCGCCCGAGCGGATCAAGAGGTCGGCGATCTCGAGCGCCTGCTCACCGTGGTCGGGCTGGGAGACGAGCAGCTCGTCGATGTCCACCCCGATGCGCTTGGCGTAGGCCGGATCCATGGCGTGCTCCGCGTCGATGAAGGCGCAGATGCCGCCCATCCGCTGGGCGGCCGCCAGCACGTGGTAGAGCAGCGTTGTCTTGCCCGACGACTCGGGGCCGAAGATCTCGACGATGCGGCCGCGCGGCAGGCCGCCGACACCGAGCGCGAGGTCGAGCGACAGGGCGCCCGTCGGCACCGCCGCCACCTTCACCGCGGCCGCCTCGTCTCCCATCTTCATGATCGAGCCCTGCCCGAACTGCCGCTCGATCTGCCCGATCGCGCTGCTCAGCGCGGATTCGCGGGCCTTGGCGGCCTTCTCCTGTTCCTTGTCCATAGGCGGTGTGCTCCTCGAAAGTCTCTGGGACCCACACCGTAGGAGCGGGATCGGACACCAAGTTCGCCCCTGGCGGCCGTCCGCGTCGCGCGATGCGGCCGCGATCAGATGGCCCCGGCCGCGTAGGCCGAGTAGAGCAGCACCACCGAGGCCACCCCCAGCAGCGTGACCCCGGTCACCGGCACTGCGCGGCGCCCCGCGGGACGGGTCTTCTCGTGCACCATCAGGGCGGTCAGGAGCGCCATCCACAGCAGGCTGGCCACCCCCGCGGCGAACATCACGAGCATCAGCGCCCAGCAGCAACCGACGCAGTAGGCGCCGTGGCGCGCTCCGAGCCGGAAGCCGCCGCCGACGCCGCGCTCGTAGTAGCGGATCATGAACTGGGCGGGGTGGCGGCACTTGTCGAGGCAGGCGTCCTTCAGCTTCGTGAACTGGAAGGCGCCGGCCAGCACGAGCACCGAACCGCCGATCAGCCACTCGTGCTCGTGGAGCCAGCCGATCGAGTCGACGCTCCGGTGCACCCCGAGGTCGAAGACGAGCGCCAGCGCGCCGAACGCCGACCAGACCGCCGCGTAGCCGCCCAGGAAACCCGCCATGGCGGCGCTCGGGCGCGCCTGCCCGGCCGAGGCGGAGGCGAACAGGCGCACGAGCGGCAGGCTCGAGGGGAGCATCATGGCCGCGATCATCACCTGCCAGGCGAGCAGGAACGCGACCAGCGCCACCGCGAGGGGCGGCCCATCCTCGAGAAGCACGTCGTGGTGCACGTAATGGGCCACTCCACCTAGCTCCGCCGCGATCGCGGCGGCCCAGGCCAGGGCGATGGCCCCCACGACGGCCGCCGGCACGCGGCCGAGCCGCGCCGACGCCGCGGCCGAGACCCCGTCGGTCACGGCCGCCGCCGGCGCGGCTTCGCTACGCGCAGCCACGGCTACTCCCCCGCGAAATCGAGCTTCCAGTCGGACTGGATCGCGTTCTTGTTCTCGTACGACCACTGGTAGCCGTGCTCCGGGATGTCGACCTTCTGGCTGTCGGCTTTCGACACGTACGCCGGTGACCCGGGCACCGTCGAGAAGATCGAGTTGTTGAGCGTCGTGGTGGTCCCGTCGGGGCCCGTGTAGGGATGCATCTCGCAGTGGATCTTGTCCCCCACGGTCAGCGTCCCGGCCCCGTCGACGATCTGGTGCGAGATCGGGGCCCGCTCGACGGCCACGACCTCACCGACCAGCTCCGCCAGGTCCGCGAGCGGACCCCCGAGCTTGCCGCTGAACGCGTCGAGCAGGGCGTCCGCCTGCTCGTCGGTGGCCCTGTCGTCGATGAACACAAGCTGACGCCAGTTGCCCTCCAGCACGTTCCCCGGGATGTTCACGGCGCTGACGATCTCCAGCCCGCTCACGTCCACCCCGCGGATCGTGCCCTTGTCGAGGCTGTAGCCCATGACCGAGTCGCACACCCCACGGTCCGGGTCCTCTCCGATCCAGCATGGACAGAGCGTGTTGCATGAGCAGACCTCCAGCAACGTTCCCTCCAGTTGATAGCCCGCCGCCTTCGCAGCCGGCTGCTCCTTGGTGGCTGCCATTCCAGCCCCCCTTTCCTCGGGCCGCCGCCGCGGCTATCTACAGCAGGTCCGCGATGCGCTCCGCCGCGCGGCGCGCACCGTCGGTCTCCACCGGGGCATAGTCGACCTCGCGGCCGATCTCCTCGGCGATCGCGGCGGCGATCGCCTCCGGCGGGGAATCGTCGAAGTCCATCCGTCGCCCCGCGCGATAGCGCTCGAGGCGATGGCGGACATGGAAGTTCTGCTCGAAGTGGTGGCCCAGCGGGAAGTAGATGAACGGCCGCCGGTTCGCGGTCAGCTCCATCGAGGTCGTCAACCCGCCCTGCACGACCGCGAGGTCGCACGCCGCCAGGTGCTCGTAGAGGCCGTGGACGTAGGCCCGGAGCTCGAGGCCCTCCGCCTGCGGCAGCGTCGCGGGGTCGATGCGCGGTCCGGTGACCACGATCATCCGCAGGCCGGGCACGAGCCGCTTCGCCTCCGGAAAGGCCCGAATGACGCGCCGCAGGAGGTGGCCGCCGACGCCGGAGCCGCCGACCGTGACGATGCAGACGCGCTCGTCGTCCGCGTACCCGAGCTTCGCCCTCAGCGCGCCGCGATCGGCGATCGGCTCGAAGCCGGTCACATAGCCGGCGAAGTCGAAGTTTTCCTCGGTCCAGTCGCGGATCGCGGGCAGGTCGGGCCCGAAGCGCTCGTGGACCACGTCGTCGGGGTTGCCGACGAAGATCGCGCGATCGCGCAAGCGCCGGTAGCGCGCGATGTGCTCGATCATCTCGGCGTTGTAGTCGGCGGTCAGGTAGGCCTCGTGCTCGCCACCGTCGTCCATCGGCAGCCAGCCGACGAAATCCGTCAGCCACACGTACGCGGCGCGCTTCAGCTCCGGGTTCTCGTGCAGGTAGTAGTCGAGCTCCCACGCTTCGTCGCCGATCCAGAGGTCGTACTGCTCGGACTCCGCCAGCTCGTGGAAGACCATGAAGTTGGAGAGGAGGATCTCGTCCATCCGGCGCCAGGCCTGGAAGCAGTGCAGGTCGTGCTCGGCCGACTCGGACTCGATGTGGTGGGACTCGTTCGCCAGGTGCTCGCTCGCCGGGTGGATGCGCTCGCCCTCCGCCTCGAGCACCCTCGTCA
>JBKPFJ010000163.1:0-7284 GCA_046728795.1 Actinomycetota bacterium
TGTGTATAAGAGACAGGCGCAGCACTGCCTCGAAGCCTTGGTCCCGGGCCGCGCGGGCGGCGGCCGCGTAGCCGTCACTTACGGAGTCTTGCTTCCCGAACGCCACCATCGCGCCGGGCCGCGCCAGCCGCATCGTCTCCGGCAGCTGTCCCGCGGCGACCCGCTCCAGGATCGCCCGCGACACCGCCACGTCGAGCGCGGGATCCTCGGGGAAGGATTCGCGGATGAGGCGCACCCGGCTCAGAAGCCGAGTGCGAACTTGGCCTCTTCGCTCATCATCTCCGGCGTCCAGGGCGGGGTGAAGACCATCTTGGGATACACGCGCGAGACGCCGTCGAGCTCACCCACGAACTCCTCCATCTGCTCCGAGACCTGGGGGCCGATGGGGCAGCCGGGCGAGGTGAGGGTGAACGTGATGAAAACCTCCTCGCCCTCGATCTCGATCTCGTAGACCAGCCCGAGCTCGATGAAGTCGAGCCCGAGCTCCGGGTCGATGACGTTGGTCAGGGCGTCCTGGACCTCGTCGACGTTGGGCATGCACACAAGGGTAGTAGGGTCCGCTCGATGCCCCTCTTGGTGCTGCTAGCGGTGTTCATCGTTCTCCCGCTTGCGGAGCTGTACGTGATCCTGCAGGTGGGCCAGGCGATCGGCGTTCTCTGGACGATCCTGCTGCTGCTCGCCGACTCCGTGATCGGCTCCTTGCTGCTGCGCACCCAGGGCCGCGCCGTGTGGCGGCGCTTCAACGCCGCGCTGCAGGAGGGCCGCATGCCGCACCGCGAGGTCCAGGACGGGGTGCTCGTCATCTTCGGCGGCGCGTTCCTGATCACGCCGGGCTTCATCACCGACGTCTTCGGGCTGCTGCTGTTGCTTCCGCCCACGCGGGCGCTGATCCGGAGGGCCGCCATGCGCCGGCTCGTTCTGCGGGTAGAGCGCCGGACGCGGGGCTACGACGTCGAGGGGACCGCGAGCGAGGTGCGGACTCCTCCTCGGCGCCTCGAGCGGTGACCAACCCCTCGATCGCCTTCTTCGACCCAGCCGCCCGCCTGTATGGCACGGCCAGGGCGGGCGCCACGCTGATCTTCCGCGGCGCCAGCTCCACCGTGGTTGGCGAGGGCCCGCGCGTCGAGCCCGCCGGCGACGGGGTGCGGGCGGAGCTCGACGGCCGCCTGGCGCTCCAACTGCAGCCGATCGAGCCCGAGGTGGACCTCGGCGACGTGACCGCTCGGCTCGCCCGCGTCTCGGGCACCGTTGGCGAGGCCGAGGTCAGCTGCCTCGGCACCCTGAGCGAGACTCGAACTCCGCCCTCCTGGGACGAGCTCGACGCGCTGCGCAGCATCTCGGTGCTCGTGGACGAGCAGACCGCCCTGCTCGCCCTCGCACGCCGGCCGCGCGGTGCGCGCGGCCATGGCGAGGAGCTGGTCACGGCCAGGCTCGTGCGGGAGGGGCAGCTGCATGACGTGGAGCAGGCCCGGCTGTCGACCGTCTATGACGGCGAGGGGCGCCAGCGGAGCGCCGGGGTCGAGCTGTGGATGCCGGGTGAGGAGTTTCCGCGGCGCGGCTCGGGGATCGCGATCGCGGGCTCCTCGCTCGAGCTCGAGGGGCTGCACGTGCACGCGGCCGTCTTCCGATGGCGGCTCGAGGGACGCGAGGGGTTCGGCGCATACGAGCTGATGGTCCGCCCCGAGGAGCCCGCGGCCGCGTGATCCGGGCGGTCATCTCCGACTTCGGCGGCGTGCTGACCGCCCCCCTCGTCGAGGCCTTCCTGGCCTACCAGCGGGAATCCGGGGTGAGTATGGAGGACCTCGGACGGGCGATGGCCGCGGCCGCTGAGGAGCGCGGAGAGCATCCCCTCTATGCGCTCGAACGCGGGGAGATCAGCGAGCGCGAGTTCCGCGGGCGGCTCGAGGCGCAGTTCGACGGCGCGTTCCATCTCGAGCGCTTCCGCGACGTCTACTTCGACCGCCTGGCGCCGAACGCGCGAATGATCGACTTCATGGCCGAGCTGCGGACGCGGGGCCTGCGAATGGCACTGCTGACCAACAACGTGCGCGAATGGGAGCCCCTTTGGCGCGCCAAGCTGCCGCAGATCGACGAGATCTTCGATGTCGTCGTGGACTCGGCGTTCGTGGGCATGCGCAAGCCGGAGCGGCGGATCTACGAGCTCACGCTCGAGCGCCTCGGCGGCATCGCAGCTGCCGAGTGCCTGTTCCTCGACGACATCGACGCGAACTGCGCCACCGCGGCGCAGCTCGGGATGCGCGTGGTTCGCTTCGAGACGAACGAACAGGCGATCGCCGAGGTCGAGCGGGCCCTTGTAGACTGACCCGGACCGTCGGCGCGGGGGGCGCGTGACGGAGGACCTGCTTGAAGCCCACGATCGCCGCGGCCGCGATGGCCGCAGCCCTGATTGCCCTGGCCGGCGCCGCGCCCGCCGCGGCCGCGCCCAGGACGGAGACCTTCCGTTACGGCCCCGTGACCGTGGGTGGCTATCAGGTGGTCCCGAACCGGACCACCCTGGACGTCCCTCACCCCAGGGTGAACGGCTGGGTCACGGGCATGGACGTGAACGTCGTGGACGCTGACGGGACGCCTGTCCCGATCCGGCGCCTGATGCTCCACCACATCGTGTTCTCGAACACGGGGGTGAACTTCGAGAAGCGCGACCGCACGTGTGACAGCTACACCGGGTTCGACTCCGCCAGCACCTTCCCCGCCTTCGGCGAGCGCTTCTACGGCGCCGGCGAGGAGCGCTCCCGCCTCGGGCTGCCGGCCGGCTACGGCTACCCGATGAAGGCGAACGACCGCTGGTCCATGACCTACATGCTCATGAACCACCGCGCCACGGTGGACAGCGCCTACATCGAGTGGCACGTCACCTATGACACGGCGCCGAAGAAGGACGCGGTCCCCTACTGGCTCGACGTGAAGAACTGCCGCCTTGACCCGGTCTTCGACGTCCCCGGCAGCCGCAGGCGCGGCTCGACCTACAGACGGTCCAAGACCTGGACCGTGCCGCAGTCCGGCCGCCTGATCGCGGGCGGCGGGCATGTGCACGGCGGGGCGCGCAACCTCACCCTGCGGCGAACGGACTGCGGGGGCCGGAAGATCTACGCCTCGAGGCCGATGTGGGGCCAGCCGAGCCACCCCTTCTACAACGTCCGCCCGATCCTCCACGAGCCCGGTCCGATTAGCATGAGCGGGTTCCTGTCCGGGCAGGGATTCCCGGTCCACGCGGGCGAGCGGCTCCGCCTGGACGCCAACTACGACGACTCGCTTCCACACACGCGCGTGATGGGAATTATGGTCGTATTCCTGGCCCCGGACCCGGGGCCGCCGCCCAGCTGCGGCCCGGGACCGACGGACGTCTTCGACTACCAGGCGCAGCACGGCGGGCGCACCTCGCCGCCGCGCTTCATCGTCCCGCTCACGGGGATCCGCAACGGAAGGGCGGTGCGCATATCGGCGCCGCCTGGCCGGCGCGTTCGGCTGCGGAGCGGCGCCACGATCCGAGTGGGCGATCGGTTCTTCTCGCGCAGGAACGTGTCCGTCCGCTCCGGAGCCCGCTTGCGCTGGCTGTTCAGGAGCCACGAGCTGCACAACGTGACCGTGGCGAGCGGGCCGCGTGGCTTCTCCTCCCTGAACCTCGACCGCGGGCGCGGCTACCGCAAGCGCCTGCGCGTGCCGGGGACCTACAGGATCTTCTGCGTCCTTCACCCCACCGAGATGACCGAGACGGTGAAGGTCCTGCGGCGCACCCGGCGCTAGAAAAAGCGAGACGCGGACTCGCGCTCGAGGTGCGCGCCGCCGGTCCGGCCGAAGCCTTTCCGGTTGGCTGCGCGGCGGGCCTTACACCTCATGGCTTCCGCTCTTTGCGCGTCGTCCGCGTCTCTGCGAAGGAGTAGACCACGGCTCCCAGCTGCGGTCAAGCGCGCAGGGTGCTACTTGCGAGGATTTCAGCCTCGGCGCGCCAGTTCGCGCTTGGCCGTCTTGCGGAAGCGGAGCATCTTGCGGGCGTTGGCGCGGTACGACTGCACGACGGAACCCGGGAGCTCGAAGCCGCCGATCAGCTTGTGGGGCACGACCGCCCACCCGCCGGCGTCTTCGACGAGGTCCCCGCGCACCTGGAAGTTGCGCTGCCAATGGAATCCCGGGTGGTGCTCGTGCGCGGTCAGGCAGGCGAGCCCCGGTTGCACGGGTACGCCGAGCGCGCCCGCGCCGATCCTGACCCGCCGCGCGTCCCGGTCGAGCGAGATCGGGACGCGCACGGAGAACGGGAAGCCGTCCGGCGCCACGATCGACAGCACCCCGCTCGGGTAGCGGCGGCCCAGCTCCTCCATCCGCTCGTCCCAGCTCGCCCGGCCCCCGTCCGCCCGTGTCGGCGGGGCCTCGGGCTCCTCGTCGTGTCCCGAGCGGACCTCCTCCATGTGGGCGTCGAGCAGTTGCGGCTCGCGGCTCGCGTCGCCCTCCGGCCAGACGTAGACGCGCTCGGGCCGCACGTGCACGTAGATGCGGGTGAAGTACCAGTCGAACAAGCGGCGCACCGGCTTCGGCGAAAGCAGGCGCTTCGACCCCGGCAGCTTCTCGAGCGACTCGCGGGTGTAGCGCTCGCGGTTGTGGGCGAGGTCCCGGTCGTCGACCTCCGCGGTGCCCTGGACCAGTACCTGAGGCGTGCGTTCGAGGCCGCTGCCCGTGGGATCGGAGAAGAGCAGCCCCACCTTCGGGTTTGCCTGGGCGTCGTCCGCCTTCTTCGGGTACCCGAGCCCGGTCGTCACGTCGATGCACGGATCGCCGGGCCTGTAGTACGGCGTCACCGGCCAGGTGATCGGCTGCCCGCGCCGGGCGATCGTCGTGTACTCCGTCGTGATGTAGCGGTCGAAGACCCGCTGGACCTCGTCGGGCAGGGTGGCCGTCACGGCCGCGATTCAATCACGCTCTCGTGGAGCCGGTTACCGCCGTGGTCGAGATGTGACCGGTGGCGCCTTCGGATCACCCTAGAGGGGCGCATATTTGTCCCAGCACGACCGAAATACGACCCTGTAGAGGATTCCCGGCATTGGGCTAGCCGCACGCGGCAGGCGACCAGAGTCCGAGCTCGCGGTCGCGCGCACGGCGGGCGAGGGAGCGGAAGCGCCCGGCGAAGTCCACGTTCGGCGGGATCGTGAGGGGCGTGGCGTATCCCCTCGTGACGAGCAGCGCGTTAAGCATCCGCCCGTCCTGCAGGTAGACGTACGCGAGCGCGCGCCCGTAGCGGTCCCGCGGCTCGACCCCCACCCTGTAGGACACCCGCCGGCCGGGCGGGAGGACCCGCTCCACGAACGCCGAGGCCTCCCGCCCGAAGCACTCCTGCTCGCCGAAGACCTCCGGCGTGTCCATCCCGATCAACCGCACCTTGCCGAGGCCGGAGAGGACGAGCGTGTCGCCGTCGACGACCCGCTCGACGCGTGCGCCGCTGCGGCCCCCCCGCGCCGGCGCGACGCTACCGCAGCCGGCGAGGAGCCCGAGCAGGAGCGTTAGCGCTGCGAGGAAGGACAGTGCTCTGCACGGCCTTCCCCCGATGACGCCGGCAGGCGCCGGTTTGCAGCCGCCTAGTTGTCGCTCCCGAGGCGATCCCAGACGTACAGCTCGATGGCCTCCGCGGCCAGCTCCATGGTCCGTTCCTCGGACAGCCAGGGCAGCACGGTGTCGAGGGCCTGCTCCTCGCTCACGCCGGCCTCGAAGGCGTCGTCGCCACGGAAGCCGGCCGCGATGCGCAGCGCCTCGCGCCGGTGCTCGCCGAGCCGGGGGAACGCGCCCAGCAGGAACTCCTTGTTCGCTATCGGCTGGCCGACCTCGAGCGAGGCGTGCCAGGCCGCCAGCATCGACAGGTCGTCCTCGTCGAGGTCCTCCACCGCCTTGGCGTAGTGCTGCTGCAGCTCGTCGTCCGGGATCTCGTCGACCCACGCGCGCACGACCTCCCCTACCAGCTGGCGGCGCGCCTCGCGCCCGACGGTTTCGGCGACGACCCGAATGGCTTCCTCTGGCTCGATGAAGCAGAGGGGCATGGCGGCAGCGTAAGTACGGGCCCCGACGGAAAGGTCGAGGGCACAGCGAGCACGCTCCATCTACGCATCGGCCAGGGTCCGCTCGGGTCCGTGCACGCACAGCGCCGGCTGTCCCGGGCAGCCCGCACAGAGCTCCCGGTGCGGGTGGTCGCTCGGCACGAAGCGGCCCGAGACGACCCCCTCGGCGAGGTCGAGCAGGCTGCGCTCGAGGCCCGCGGCGTCGGCCGTGCCGAGCTCGCGGGTCACCGGCTCGGTGGGTCGCTCGAGGAAGACGTATGAGACCTCCACCCGTTCGGCGCCGGCCCGCAGCGCCGCGAGCGCGTAGATCACCCGCTGGACGGCGTACTTCTCCTCCACCAGCTCCGCCGGCTCGGCTCCCTCGAGGCGGTCGCTCTTGTAGTCGACGATCAGCGTGCGGTCGTCCTCGGCGGCATGGACGTCGACCACTCCGTTCACGAGCAGGCTCCGACCGCCCGCCTGCGGCGGGGTCAGGGTGAACGCGAACGGAAGCTCGGTGCGCACGCGACGAGCGCGCCCGAGGCGCCCGCAGAGCGGGCTCCCCGCGAATGCCTCGACCAGCGAGCGAACGTCGGCGACGTCCTCGCTTCGCACGACGGCGCCGTAGCGCTCTATCAGGGCGGCTACCTGCCCGGTGGCCGGCACGGCCGGGCGCCTGAAGTCGAGCCGCTCGAGCAGCTCGTGGGCCACGGTGCCGCGCAGGAGCGCGGGCAGCTCATCGGCCGCGTCCGGCTCGGCGTCCTCGGCGCTGAGCGTGGCCGTCGCGGCGAGGCCGAGCGAGTCGCCCCCCGGCAGCCGCAGCGCGCGCTCCAGGTAGAAGCGATAGCCGCAGCGCTCGTAGCTCGCGAGCCCCGAGTAGCTGAGGCGGCTGACGGTAAGGGCGCGCGGCGCGGGCACGGAGGCCACATCTGGCGGGAACAGGGTGGCCGCGGCCTCCTCCGGGGCCGGCGCGGGGGGCGCCGGCTGGCGGTCGCGGGGCGGGAGCAGCTCGCGGAGAGTGTCGGGCGCGCAGCGCTCCCAGCGCACTAGCACCGCGCGGCCGTCCCAGCTGTCCAGGTGCTCCCCACGGGCGCCCTCCTCGGGCAGCGACGGGCAGAACGACCGCAGAACCCAGGCCATCGGCTCGCCCAGCGGCTTCGGCTCCTCACCCCGCTTCCCGAGGTCGGTGGCCCCGCTCAGGACGAGGTGCTCCTGCGCGCGGGTCATGGCGACGTAGAAGATGCGC
>JBKPFJ010000015.1:0-6042 GCA_046728795.1 Actinomycetota bacterium
TTGTCGAAGCCGGGGCCGGGCTCGAAGCGCTGCTCGCGCCCGCCCGCGTAGCTCTGCAGCGTGCCCTGCACCACCCCCGCGGCCAGCGGCTTCGGGATCTCCCAGTCGTCGACCACGTCCTGGACGTCGTCGTTGCCCCAGAGGGCCATGTAGAGCTGCGTGACCCCGCCGAAGGTGGCCACGAGCAGCGCCACGCCGAGCGCTGCGCCGAGCTGGCGGGCGGTGTTCAGGACGCCCGAGGCGAGGCCCAGGTCCTGGACCCCCACGGCACCCATCGCCCCCACGTTCAGCGAGGGGAAGCAGATCCCCATCCCGACCCCGATCAGCATCAGCGCGGGTAGCACGAAGACGTAGGCCCAGGGGCTCGAGCCGATCGCGGGGAAGAACGAGAACCAGATCATGCCCGCCGCCATGGGGACGAGCCCGCGTAGCGCGAGCTCCCCGGGAGGCCGCCTGTCGGCGGCCCGGCCGACGAACGGCCACACGATCAGCCCGCACAGCGGGAGCGGGACGAGGGCGAAGCCCGCCTCGAGCTCGGAGTAGCCCCAAAGGTTCACGAACACGAGCGCGAGCAGCAGCAGCGTGCCGAGCGCCCCCGCGGCGAACAGGATCATGGCGAGGTTCGCGTTCCGGAACTGGCGGTTGCGGATTAGCGCCGGCGTGATCATCGGCGACTTGCCGTAGCGCTGCGAGACGTAGAAGGCGCCCCCGAGCAGGGCCGACGCCTGAAGCATCGTGAGGAAGAGCGCGACGTCGCCGGTGCCGGGGTTCGCCTGCACCAGCGCGAACGTGAAGCAGAAGACTGCGAGCCCCAGGAGGACCATCCCCAGGACATCCACCCTCCGGCTGGCTCCCAGCTCGTAGGTCTCCGGCCACCAGCGCAGGGCGAGCAGGATGCCGAGGATGCCGAGCGGGATGTTGATGATGAAGATCCAGTGCCAGCTCGCCACCTCGACGATCACCCCGCCCAGCACCGGGCCCATTGCAGCCGAAACGAGCGCCACCACCGCGATCAGCGCCAACCCGAGGCCGCGCTGCTGGGGCGGAAAGACGAGCACGGTGATGGCGAAGCCGAGCGGGGCGAGGATGCCGGCGCCCGCGCCCTGGATCACGCGGAAGAAGATCAGCCACTCGACCGACCAGGCGGTGGCGCACAGCGCGGAGCCGAGGGTGAAGACGGCCAGCCCGATGACGAACAGGCGGCGGCGCCCGAACTGGTCGGCCAGCCTGCCCATCGACACGAGCAGGACCGCGAACACGATGTTGTAGGCGTTGACGACCCAGGTGACCGTGCCCACGTCCGCGGAGAGGTCCTTCTGGAACTCGGGGATCGTGATGTTCACGATCGAGACGTCCAGCAGGGACATCGCCCAGCCGATCATCATCACGCCGAAGATCCGCCACTTGTTCGCGTAGAGGAACTCGGCGGGGGGGTTCGCCCGGCGGCCGTCAGTGCTCATGCGCGGCCTCCTCGGGCTCCTCCTCGCCCTCGTAGCGCGTGAAGCGACGCAGCACCGCCGCCCCGCAGGACGAGCAGAACCTGCTGTTCGCCGCCAGCACGGTGCCGCACACGACGCACCCCGGCGGCACGTAGTTGCGGTCCTTGTAGTCGTCGTCGGCCTCGTCGTCGTTGTTGACGGGGTCCTCGTCGTTGGGGATCCCGTCGCCGTCGCTGTCCTTCGGGTCCTCCTCGGGCGCGGGGCGCTGCGCGCCGTCCGGGCCGAAGTCCGGCACCGTGCCGCCGGCGTCTTGGCCGATCAGGATCGACAGATCCTGCACCACGTCCGGCTCGTCGTTGGCCACGTTCACGTACGACTCCTCGTCCTCCTCGTCGTCGTCGAAGAGGCGGCGCTTTCGCTCCACGAGGTCGATCAGCAGCAGCCATCGGTGGTTCACCACCAGCATGTCCGTGCCGACGGCAGCGGTGAAGTGGTCCCGCTCGGGCGTGTCCTCGTCGTCCAGCAGCGAGGTGAGGTCCTCGCCGTCCATCTTTCCGGGGGCCACCAGGCCGAGGTAGGCGAGAAGCGTGGTGGGGACGTCGCGCGTGGACGCGAGATAGCGGCTCTCCTCTCCCGCCCGTCGGCCCCCCGGGTCGCGGATCATGTAGACGATCTCGTGCGAGCGCCGGTGCGACGTGGGACCGCCGCGGGAGATGAAGCCGTGCTCGCCGAGCGCCATTCCGCAGTCCCCGACCACGAAGACGACCGTGCTCCCCAGCAGGTCGAGGTCCTCCAGCCGGTTCATCAACCGGCCGACTCCGTCGTCCACGGCCGCGACCACGTCCGAGTAGCGGTCTCGCACGCGCCCGATCTCGTCGTCCCCGAAGCGCGTCTCGACGAAGCGGTCCCCGACGGCGAAGCCGTTCTCCTCGACCGCTCCCGGGCGCACGAACGTGCGCGGGGCGTAGTAGGCGTCCTGGGGGTCGAACGGATCGACGGCCAGGAAGAACGGCGTCCTCCCCTTCAGCTGCGGGAGCAGCTCGACGCCGGCGTTCATGGTGCGCTGCACCGCCCGACGCTGACGGTCGAGCGCCGGCAGCACCTCGCCGTCGATCGTCGCCGGGGGCGCCGGTCCGCGCTCTATGGGACCGGCGTGGCGCACGGCCCCGAAACGGGAGCCGTCGAGCAGCGGGTTGTCGCTCAGCCAGGCGGTGGTCACGCCGCCCTGCTCGGTGACCTCCGTGATGAGCGGCTGGTGGTCGTAGATCGGGCAGAAGCCGGGCGCGTCGGCCAGCCCGTCGGTTCGCTTCCAGTCGCGGAAGGGGAACGCCCGCATACCGGTCATGAGGCAACGGCGGACGGGCAGCGCGGGCAGCGCCTCGGGCCACACGCGGTGGAAGCGCAGCGACTGCCCGGCCAGGCGGTCGAGGTTCGGCGTGTCGTGAGGAGCGCTCCCGTCGAACTTGTTCACGTAGTCCGCCCGGACCCCCGGTGCGACCACGAGCAGGGCGTTCGTGGGCGTGCCCTCCTCCGCGGCCTCCGCGCGAGGGGAGGCGATCGCGCGGCCGAGCACGCTGGTGGAGGCGGCGCCGAGGGCGCCCTTGACGAGCGCCCCGCGCAGGAGCCCGCGGCGGCTGACCGGGCTCATCCGCCGACCACTCCCCTCTTCCCGAACTGGGGCAGCGTGCCGCCTGCCTCGTCCTCGAGCACCTTCCAGAGGCGATCCACCTGCCCCGGGTGCTGGTCGGCGACGTTGTGGTACTCGATCGGGTCGTTCTTCTTGTCGTACACGCGCTTGTAGTTGCCCCGGCTGTCGGAGACCAGCACCCAGTCGCGGTCGCCTGCCAGGAGGTAGTCGGCGTAGGAGGCGGTGAAGTACGGGCGGCGCGGCGGCTCCCTGCCCTCGAACAGCACGGACAGGTCCTCGCCGTCCATCGCGCCGGGCGCGCGCACCCCCATCAGCGAGCAGACGGTCCGCGCGACGTCGTAGGTCGAGGCGAAGAAGTCGCTCACCTGCCCGGCGCGCTTCCCCTCCGGGTGCCGGATCATGTAGGGCACGTGGTAGATGTGCCACTGGGGCCGGGCGGAGTGCTTCCCCACGATCCCGTGCTCGCCGAGCGTGACCCCGTGGTCGCTCAGGTAGTAGATGACCGTCTCGTCCATCAGGCCGTAGTCCGCGAGCCGGTTCAGGAGCCGGCCGATCTGGTTGTCCACGAACGTCAGCTCGGCGGCGTAGAGCTGGCGAATCACGTGGATGTCGTCGTCGTCGAGGTCGACGTCGATGACCCAGCTGTACGGGGTCTCGAACGGCTGGATGGGGAGGATGCCGTGCTTCTCCATGCTGCCCTTCGGCGTGGGGTTGAAGCGCCGGCGGTAGGCGGGCGGCGGGTCGAAGGCCTCGTGCGGGTCGAAGGCGTCGACCCCGAGGAAGAACGGTCGCTGGTCGCGCAGGTCCTTGAGTGCCTTCATGCCCTTGCGGATCACCCGCGACGCCGAGTAGTCGTTCTCGTTAACGCGGTAGATGCTGTTCCAGCCGACCATGGAGCGGAGCCGCCCGACCTCGAGCGAGTCGGACAGCTCGGGGACCAAGTAGCGGTCGATCGCGCTGCGCGAGGCGACGCGCTTGAACGGCTTGTTCAGGAAGCGGTATGCGCCCTGCGAGTAGTCGGCCTTGGCCACCTCGAGCGTACGGCGGAAGTTTGCGAAGCGCGGACCTACCAGGAAGGGGTTGTCGGTGGCGTAGCCCGTGCTGATCCCCGCGTTGCCGAGCACCTCCGTGAGGATCGGCTGCCAGGGCTGGATCGGAACCCAGCCCGGCTCCGGCGGCAGGTCCTTCGTGGGCACCCAGTCCCGGTAGGGGAAGCCGCGCATCCCGCTGAGGATGCAGCGCCGGGCCGGGCCGGTGGGCATCGCCTCCGGCACTGCGAGCGAGAAGCGCAGCGACTCCTGCGCCAGCGCGTCGAGGTTAGGGGTCTCGGCCAGCGCGTTCGGGTTCCACGCGCCCACGTAGTCGGCGCGTGTGCTGTCCGTGATCAGCAAGAGAACGTTCGGCGCGTCGTCCGCGTGCTTCATGCCGGGCTCGAAGGCCTCGTCACCGCAGGCGGAGAGGGCAAGGCTCGCCGCGCCGGCCCCACCGGCCGCCAACAGCCCCCGCCGCGTGAGCCCGCGGTGACGGCGTGGCCGGGAGGCCGAAGGCCCCCAACCGCTCACGGAGAGGCCTCGACGACCATCCCGGCGGCGACCGTGTCGTTAGTGCCTTCGTCCACGAGGATGAAGCAGCCCGTGGCCCGGTTCTCCCGATAGGGATCGCACACGATCGGCGCCGCGAGGCGGATCTCCACCCTGCCGAGGTCGTTCAGCTCGAGGGAGTCGGCGGGAGCCTGCGCGAGCGTGGCCAGATCGAGCGCGCTGCTCACCTCTCGCACGGCGGCCCTCACGGACGCCGCGCCCTGCCGCAGCAGGTAGCGTCCGCCGGCGGCCAGCGGCCGCTCGGTCATCCAGCAGACGTCCGCCACCAGCTCCCGGGCCGGCGTCGGTGCGGACTCCGGGTCGCAGATCAGATCGCCGCGGGAGACGTCCACGTGCCCCTCGAGCTCCACGCTCACGGACATCGGGGGGAAGGCCTCCTCAAGCTGCCCGTCGTGCGTTTCGACGCTCGCGACCGTGGTGCGGGTGCCCGACGGCAGGACGACCACGGCGTCGCCGGGCCGCAGCACCCCCGACGCGAGCTCTCCGGCGTAGCTGCGGTGGTCGTGGTGCTCATCGGACATCGGCCTGATCACCCACTGCACCGGGAAGCGGAGGTCCGTGAAGTTGCGGTCCGAGTCGACCCGCACACCCTCGAGGTGCGAGAGGAGCGTGGGGCCCTCATACCAGCTCGTCCGCTCCGATCGGTCGACCACGTTGTCGCCGTGGAGCGCGGAGACCGGAATCACCACCACGTCGCTGAAGCCAAGCCGCGCGCAGACCTCGTCGATCTCGCGGCAAATCCGGTCGAAGGGCTCGCGGTCGTAGCCGACCAGGTCCATCTTGTTCACGCAGACGGTGAGGTGAGGGACGCCGAGCAGGGCGGCGACGCAGATATGTCGGCGGGATTGGTCGAACAGCCCGTGGCGGGCGTCGACCAGCACCACCGAGAGGTCCGCGGTCGAGGCGCCCGTGACCATGTTGCGCGTGTACTGCTCGTGGCCCGGTGTGTCGGCGATGATGAAGCGCCTGCGCGGCGTGGCGAAGTGGCGATAGGCCACGTCGATCGTGATCCCCTGCTCGCGCTCGGCGCGCAGGCCGTCGGTGAGCAGGGCCAGGTTCACATAGCCGTCGCCGCGTCTGGCGCTCGCCTCCTGGACGTGGGCCAGCTGGTCGTCCGGCACGAGCCGCGCGTCGTAGAGGAGCCGCCCGATCAGCGTGGACTTGCCGTCGTCCACCGAGCCCACGGTCGCGAAGCGGAGCAGTCCGGCCTCGGCCAGGGAGCCGCCGTTCAGCCAGGCCATCAGAAGTAGCCCTCCCGCTTGCGGTCCTCCATGGCGGCCTCGGTCACGCGGTCGTCGGCGCGCGTCTCGCCCCGCTCGGTGATCCGGGTGGCCGCGATCTCCGCGATCACCTG
>JBKPFJ010000009.1:0-28546 GCA_046728795.1 Actinomycetota bacterium
AGCTCCGCCATCTCCTCCGTGGGCGGCACGCGCGGCGAGTGGATGTCGTAGACGCCCGGGCCGACCTCGTTCGCATATCCCGTGCGGCGCCAGTCGTGCAGCAGCTCCATGCGCGAGCGGGCCGCCTCGATCAGCAGCACATCGGCGTCCATCGACTGGATCTGCTCGAGGATGTCGCCGAACTCCGAGTAGCACATGTGCGTCTGGACCTGGGTCTCGTCGCGTACGCCGCCCGCGCAGATGCGGAAGCACTCGATCGCCCACTCGAGGTAGTCGCCCCAGCGCTCGCGGCGCAGCGGCAGCCCCTCGCGGATCGCGGGGTCGTCGATCTGGACGATGGCCACGCCCGCGCGCTCGAGATCGAGCACCTCGTCGCGCAGGGCGAGGGCGATCTGGCGGCAGGTGTCTGCCTCGGGCTGGTCGTCGCGGACGAACGACCACTTCAGCATCGTCAGGGGCGCCGTGAGCATGCCCTTCACCGGCCGCTCGGTCAGCGACTGCGCGTACTTGATCCAGTCGACGGTGATCGGCTCCGGCCGCGAGACGTCTCCGAAGATGATCGGCGGCCGCACGTAGCGCGAGCCATAGGACTGCACCCACGCGTGCTCGGTGAACGCGTAGCCCTCCATCCGCTCGCCGAAGTACTGGACCATGTCGTTTCGCTCCGGCTCTCCGTGCACGAGCACGTCCAGGCCGATCTCCTCCTGGAGCCGGATCACGCGCTCGATCTCGGACCGCATCCGCCGCTCGTACTCCTCCTGCCCGATCTCGCCGCGGCGGAGCCGGGCGCGCGCCTCGCGCACGTCCGCGGTCTGCGGGAACGAGCCGATCGTGCTGGTGGGGAAGCTCGGAAGGTGCAGTCGCTCGTGCTGGACGGCCCGGCGGGCCTCGAAGGGGCTCGCCCGGCGGGTGTCCTCGTCGCTCAGGCGGGCCACGCGCTCGCGCACCGAGGGATCCCGCGTGCGGGGCGACTCGCGCCGGCTCTCGAGCGCTCGGCGGTTGCGCTCGAGGGCCTCCGGATCGCCGCCGCGCGCGAGCACGGCCAGCTCGTCGAGCTTCTGCAGGGCGAACGCCATCCAGCCGCGCAGCTCGGGGTCGAGCGCGGTCTCCGCCTCGATGTCGATCGGCACGTGCTGGAGGGAGCACGAGGTCGAGACGACGACGTCCTCGGCGCGCGAGCCCAGCTCCTCGATCAGTGACAGCGATGCGGCCAGGTCGTTCACCCAGACGTTGCGCCCGTCGACGACGCCCGCGAACAGCGACTTGCCGTGGAGGCCGCCCGCCTCGCGAAGCAGCTCGAGGTTCCTCGTGCCGCGCTGGGTGAGGTCGAGCCCCACCCCCTCGATCGGCGCATCGCGCAAAACCGGCAGGGCCTCGCCGGCGTGGTCGAAGTAGGTCGTAACGCACAGCTTGGGGCGTCCCTCGGCGCCGCCCAGCCGCTCCAGGCTACGCGCCAGCGCCGCCAGCTCCGCCCTGGTCCGATCCTCGACGAAGGCGGGCTCGTGCAGCTCGGCCCAGTCCGTCCCGAGTCGGCCGAGGACCTCCGCATATACGTCGAGCAGGGGTTCGAGCAGGCTCAGCCGGTCGAAGCCCTCCGCGGCAGGCTTGCCGAGCAGTAGCCAGGTGACCGGACCGACCAGCGCGGGCTTCGTCTCTATCCCGAGCTCGCGCGCCTCCGCCACCTGGTCGAAGGGCTTCGTGCTCGAGAGCTCGAAGCGCGTCTCCGGGCCGAGCTCGGGGACGATGTAGTGGTAGTTCGTGTCGAACCACTTGGTCATCTCGAGCGCGGCCAGGTCCTCGGTGCCGCGGGCCATCGCGAAATAGGGATCGTCGGCGCCGCGGTAGCGCTCGGGCACCGCGCCCACGAGCACGGTGGTGTCGAGCACCTGGTCGTACAGCGAGAAGTCGTTCGACGGGATCAGGTCGATCCCCGCTGAGCGCATCCGCTCCCAGCCCTCGCGACGGATGGCGCGGGCCGCTTCGCCGAGCTCGGCGCGCGATACCTCGCCCGCCCAGTAGCGCTCGGTCGCGAACTTCAGCTCGCGCCGGCGACCTATCCGGGGGAAGCCATGGACGCTCGAGAGTGGCACCCGGTCACTGTACGAAACCGGGGTGGTGGCCCGCATTCGCCGAGACCGGCGAGTGTTATCGCGATCCGCGCGCTCTCCGCCCCTACCGTCCTACCCGGTGGGGCCAATGCCGCCACTAAGTAGGACAGTGGGGGAAAATGACCCCGCGGGGCAACGCGGGAAACGCCGTCAGGACGGCGAGGCTCAGGCCTCGACCTCCGCGGCGTCCGTGCCGCGGCGCCGGCCCACGGCGCTCAACTCGACCGGGGCGGCGTGCAGCGTACGCAGGCGGAGGTCCTTCCAGCTCATCCCCTCGCGCAGCAGGGCCGGCATTCCCAACGTCAGCGCCGTGGCGACCTCCACCGCCTGGAGGATGATCCCGTAGGCGAGGGCGTCCGTCTTCCCCACCCCGTAGGCGGACAGAACGGCTACGCAGGCCGCCTGGAAGACGCCGAGGTTGGACGGGGTGGCCGGCAGGGCCGCTGTCACGTTCACGGCGAACAGCACCGCTGCCGCGGCGCCCATGCCGGCGTGCCCGTCGAGCCCGAGTGCTACGAGCAGCGCGTAGCACGCCACCCACTGGACGGTCCAGGCGGTGAGCTGCATCAGGACCGCCCAGCCACCCAGGCGCGACCGGCGGAAGACCTGGAGGCCGCTCCGGACCTGCAGCATCGCCCGGCGGGCCACGGCCGCCGCCTGCTGCACCCGCCGCCAGCGCGACGGTCGGCCGCGGCGCAGGAGCCAGGGCCCCGAGAGCACGAGTGTGAGCACCACCACGGGGGCGATCGTGGCCAGCACCAGGGCGTCTTCGTTGCCCTGGAACAGCCCGAGCGTGGCGAACATCACCGCGCCGAGCGCCGACAACGCCAGGATGTTCAGCAGGGTCTGGGAGACGAGCGTGCCCAGCACCAGCGGGAAGCGGTCGCGCATGCGCCCCAGGCGGCGCGCCACGATCAGCGCACGCGAGGGCTCCCCGAGGCGGGCGGGCAGCGTGGCCGACATCAGCACTCCGATCATCGTCGCGCGCGCGGCGTCGCGCCTGCGGACGCGGGTCCCCGGTGGGAGCGCGGCGCGCAGGATCGCGTGCCAGGCCTCGGCGCGGATCAGCATCGAGAGGCACATCAGGGCGAAGGAGACGAGCAGCCACCAGGGCGTAGCGGCGAGCAGTGAGCGGCCCACCGACTGGATGCCGATCCGATGCAGGGCAAGCGCCGTGAGTCCCGCGCCCCCGGCTGCCGCGGCACCGATCCCCAGGCGGCGCGCGACCCGCGCGGCCCGGTGCCCGGCCGAGGGAAGCTGGGGCTCGAGCGAGGGAAGCCGCACCGGAGGCGCCGAGTTCGCGGGCTCGACGCGCCGCAGCCCGGCCCTGGCGGCGATTCCGTCCGGGCGCGGCGAAGCCAGCGCCTCCTCGTACACCTCGGTGACCTCGCTCGCCACCTGAGGCCAGGCGAAGCGCTGCGCGCGCTCCCTGGCCGCCGCGGCCATGCGCTCGCGGCGCGCCGGCTCGAGGGCGAGCCCGCGCAGGGCCTCCCCCAGCTCCACGGGGTGTCCCGCGGGCACGAGGATCGCGTCGACGCCCGGGCGCACCACGTCGCGGTAGCCGGCGATGTCGGAGGCCACAACGGGCGTCCCAGAGGCGAGCGCCTCGGTCAGCACCATCCCGAAGCTCTCCCCACCGAGCGACGGGGCGCACAGCACGTCCGCCTCGCCGAGCAGGCGCCACTTCTCGTCCTCGGTCACGCGGCCCGCGAGCTCGACCCCCTCCGGGTCGAGCAGGAGGGGCTCGACGTGTTCGGGAGCCGCACCTGCCACCGTGAGGCGGGCCTCCACACCGGCGCTCCGGAGCGCCTCGAAGGCCCGAAGCAGCACGGGCAGGCCCTTGCGCTCCTCCGCGCGGCCGACGAACAGCAGCCGCAGCTCGCCGTCGGCGGGCCGGTGCGCGGGGCGGGCCGCGCTCAGGTCGACGCCGTTGGGGATGATGCGGTAGCTCCCGCCGTAGAAGCGGCGTGCGGTCCAGGCGGCGGCCTCGGAGACCGCGATCCGCGCCGACAGCTTCCGGTAGAGGCGGCGCGCGCCCAGGAAGTTGGCCGCGATGCCGTTCGACACGCGGCTCGTGGAGTAGGTGTGGAATGTGCCCACCACCGGCGCGCGCGACCACTCGAGCGTGCACCAGCTGAGGAGCGGCACGTTCGGCTCCATCACGTGCATCAGGTCGTAGCGCCCATGGCGCAGCTCGTGCCCCAGAACGCTCAGGCCGCTCGAGCCGGCCGACAGGTTCGACACCGCGCCGTTCATGGGGAACCCGATCGTGCGGCCGAGCGGGATCATGTAGTCGGGCAGGGGCCGTCGCCGGGGCCGGGCGCCGCGGTGCATGACACGTGCGAGACGGTCGTCGGGGTCGTGGGGGGCGAGGAGCCGCACCTCGTGGCCTTGACGGAGAAGCTCCACGGCGAGAGCCTCCGCGTGGCCGCCGACCCCGCCTGCGTACGTGTACGAGTACGGGGAAACGAGCCCTACGCGCACCGCGTCATCGTAGCCCACCGCTCGTACGCCACACTGTGAGCGGTGCCGGAGCATCGCAACTACGTGAAGTTCACCTTCCTGCGCGTGGATCCTGCCTGGCGGCGACGCACCGCCGATGAGCGGGCCCAGGACAAGCGCGAGTTCGCGGCGGCATGCAGGGAATTCGGCGATGCCCACTTCCTGCGCACCTACTCCCTGGTCGGGACTCGCGGGGACTGCGACCTGATGGTCCGCGCCGTGGCCCCGAGCCTCGATCCCATCCACGAGCTGCACGTTCTCCTCAACCAGAGCGGGCTCCTGCGCTGGGCCGACGTCGCCCACTCCTACCTCGCCATGACGAAGCCCTCCGTCTACTCGGACGAGCCGTCGCCGCTCGCCCCCCGTCCCGGAGCGGACTCGAAGTTCCTCATCGTCTACCCGATGTGGAAGAAGCGCGAGTGGTACCGGCTCGCGGCGGAGGAGCGCCTGCGGATCATGCGCGGGCACATCGAGGTGGGCCGCCGGCACGGGACGATCGACATCAACACCGCCTACTCCTTCGGGCTCGACGACCAGGAGTTCGTGGTCTCGTTCGACACCGACGAGCCAGGCGAGTTCCTGGACCTCGTGCAGGAGCTGCGCGGCACCGAGTCGAGCGCCTACACCGAGTCCGAGACGCCCATCTTCACCTGCATCTCGGCCTCCGTCGAGCGGACGCTCGACGCCCTCGACGGCGAGGCGCTGGCCCGGGTCCCGGGCTAGACGCGCTCGCGCACCGCGGCCTCGAGCAGGTCCTCGAAGCTGCAGAGCTTGATGCGCGGCCGGCCCTGGGGCTCGCCGGCGGACTTCTCGGCCCGGTCGATCGCCTCCCAGCCCTCGTACGTCACGTGGTCGGGCCGGCGCTCCTCGAGCAGGCGCTCCATCTCGTCGCGATCCGCGGTCGCGGGCTCCGGCAGGCGGCCCGCCTCGAGGTCGGCCAGGACCGTGTCCACGGTCTCCTGAGCGTCGCGCTTGTTCGTGCCGATGATCCCCGTGGGCCCGCGCTTGATCCAACCCACCACGTACTCGCCGTCCTGCACCCGGCCCGCCTCGTGCGGGATCGTGCCGCGCCGTTCGTCGAAGGGGAGCCCCTCGAGCGGGATCCCCCGGTAGCCGATCGAGCGGAACACGACCGACGCCGGGATGGTCTCCGTCTCGTCGGTCGGCTTCGGCCGAAGCGCGCCCGTGTCGTCGCGCTCGAGCCGGTTCCGGCGGATCGTGACCGCCTCCACGTGCCGCTGGCCATGGATCTCGACCGGCGAGACCAGGAAGCGGAGCACGATGCGCCGGCGCTTGCCCGTGGGCTCCCGTTGCGCGTAGCCGCCGATGATCTCCACGTTCTTGCGCGCGGTGATGCCCGCCCCCTCGCCCTCGATCCAGTCGCGGCTCAGGGGGTCGAGCTCCGCGTCCCCCGGATCAACGTAGACGTCGGCATCGGTCATGTCGCCGAGCTCGAGGAGCTCGGGGTTCGTGAACGCGGCCTGTGCGGGGCCGCGCCGACCGAGCACCACGATTTCCCTGATCCCCGAGTCGGCGAGCACGTCGATGGCATGGTCGGCCACGTCGGTGCAGGCGAGCTCGTCACGAGTGAGCGCCAGCATGCGCGCCACGTCCGCGGCCACGTTGCCGTTCCCCACGACGATCGCGGTCTCGCCCGAGAGGTCGAACTCGAGCTGCCGGTAGTCGGGATGGCCGTTGTACCAGGCCACGAACTCGGTGGCCGCCCAGCTTCCCGGGAGGTCCTCGCCGGGGATGCCCATGCGCTTGTCGGTCTGCGAGCCGACCGCGTAAATCACCGCGTGGTAGCGGGTCGTGAGGTCCTCGCGGCTCAGGTCACGCCCCAGCTCGACGTTGCCGTAGAAGCGGAACTCGGGATGCGCGGCGGTCTTCTCGTAGACCCTGCTGACCGCCTTGATGTTCGGGTGATCCGGCGCGACCCCTCCGCGCACGAGCCCCCAGGGGGTCGGCAGACGGTCGAACATGTCCACGTGAGTGACCCGCTCCTTGTCCTTGAGCAGGTGCCCGGCGGCGTAGAACCCCGCGGGGCCCGAGCCCACGATGGCTACGCGCAGCGGCTTGTCGGCGGTTCCGATGGTCATGGCTCTTGGAGCGCAGGGCTCGCCTCGCCCTGCACGGAGGAGGATCCATGATAGGCGCCGCCGGGGCGGGCCTAGGAGGCTTCGGGCTCTTCGCCGGCCTCTGCGGCCGGCGGCTCGCCGCCGCCCTCGCCGGCGTGGTCGCGCTCTGCGCTCTAGCGCGCGGCGGCCATGATCAGGTCGATCGCCGACACCATCTCGACCCCGCTGCTCACGGACGTCGGCTCGTCCCCGGCGGGCTCGGCGCTCCAGGCCGGCTCGTCCTCCTCGTCAACCGGCGGCTCGCCGGCCTCGACGGCCACCGGCGCCTCGGCGGCGGGCTCGTCCACGTGGTCCTGCTCGTCGTCGGCCTCCGCCTGTACCAGCTCGACCATCGGACGCCGTCCTCGTCCTCCTCCACCGCCGGCGCCTCCTCGACGGGCTCGAAGTCGAGGTCCGATGCGGGCGCCTCGACGTCGGACCGTCGCGGTCGTCTCGTCCTGCTCGGCGTCGGCTGACGTCACCACCGTGCCGGCGGCCAGGTCGCCGAGCCGCTGGCGGCGCTGGCCGGTGGCCGGCATCACGGCGAGTCCCACCAGATAGGCGAACAGGCCGTCCACCACGCGCAGCACCGTGCGCACCCCCACCTCGCGCAGCCCCGCCTCCGAGCCGTCCGAGCGCACCACGCGCAGGCGCAGCAGCCGCTTCCCGACGGTGTGCCCGTCGAGCGCGAAGTAATACAAGAGCCCACCCGACGGTCAGCGCGAGGGAGATCCCACCGAAGCCGCCCGTGAGCGTCGCCATCAGCACGGCGACCGGCACGAGCAGCAGCACGTCGACAACGGCCGCGAGCACGCGGCGGTTGTCGAGCTGGGGTCCGCTGTTCGCGGCGGCAGGGTGGGTCAGCCCCGTCATCACTCGACTCATCGGCAGCTTCGGCGGGCGTGTTGAGCTCTGCATCGTCGCCTGGACGCGCCGACGGCCGGCCCCGTAATAGTTCACGTCATGGAACGGCTTGCGGTCATCGACATGGGGTCGAACTCCTGGCGGCTCGTCGTCTACAGCCACGAGGCGGGCAGCTGGTGGGCGCTGACCGACGAGATCCGTGAGGCCACGCGAGTGGGTGAGCACATGGGCGACGAGCGCACCCTCAAGCCCGAGCCGATCGACCGGGCGCTCCACACCGCCGCGGTGTTCGCCTCGTTCTGCCGCGCGGCCGGCATCGACCGCGTGGACGCCGTAGCCACCAGCGCGATCCGCGACGCGGTGAACCGCGACGAACTGCTCGACGGGATCGAGGAGCGGACGGGCCTCCGAGTACGCGTCATCAGCGGTCACGAGGAGGCCTGGTACGGCTACCTCGCCATCGGCAATTCCACGACCCTCACCGACGGATTCGGCATCGAGATGGGCGGCGGGAGCGTCCAGCTGATGCGGCTGGACGGCAGGGAGCTCGCGGCCAGCGAGTCGCTGCCGCTCGGCTCCGTGACCATGAGCGAGGCCTACCTGCCCGGCGAGAAGGCGCCGGCCAAGGCGATGAAGGCGCGGCGCCGCCACGTGGCGGGGGAGATCGGGAGGCCTGGCTGGTGGACCGGCGGCGGGCGCCTGGCCGGCATCGGGGGAAGCGTCCGAAACCTCGCCACCGCCGCGGCCAAGCGCATCGATTACCCCGACATCGATATCCAGGGCTTCGAGCTGACGCGCGGGGCGCTGGCGGAGCTGATCGAACTGCTCGCGTCGAAGCCCGCCTCGAAGCGTGCCTCCGTGCCGGGGATCAAGCCCGACCGCGCGGACGTGATCCTCGGCGGCGCGCTCGTCCTCGACGCATGCATGGAGGCGGGCGGCTTCGACGTTGTCGAGGTCTCCGAGGCGGGCCTGCGCGAGGGAGTGTTCTTCGCCGACCTCCTGGGCGATCCGCCTCTCTTCGAGGACGTCCGGCGGGCGTCGGTGGAGAACCTTGCCCACCGCTACGGGGCGGGGGGCGACCACGAGCGGCACGTGGCCCGGCTATCGCTCCAGCTCTACGACGGGCTCGCGGAGGCGGGCCTTCACGAAGCGGACGACTCCGATCGCGAGCTGCTCGAGGCGGCTTCGATGCTGCACGACATCGGCATGACGATCGACTACGACGATCACCACCGCCACTCGCACTACCTGATCCTGCACGCCGGCCTCCCGGGCTTTACGCCGCGGGAGCTCGTGCTGGTCGGGCTGATCGCCCGCTACCACCGGAAGGGCGAACCCGACGCTTCGGAGCTCGGCGACCTCGCCTTCCCGGGCGATGCCAAGCGGCTGCGCCTCCTGTGCGGGGTGATCCGCCTGGCAGAGCAGCTCGAGCGCAGCCGCGACCAGTCGGTGGCGGAGGTGGGCGTCACCTCCACGAACGGCGCGGTCCGCCTGGACCCGGAGGGAAGCGGAGATCCGACCGTGGCGATCTGGGCGGCGCGCCGGAACGCCGACCTGCTGGCGGAGGCGATCGGTCGGCCCGTGGAGGTGGCCGGCTAGGACTCGTGCCCCTGGGGCGAAAGGCCCGCCGCCACGAAGGCCTGCGCCCTGTCGTTGAAGATGTCCTGCCGGGCGATCTTCCCCTCGGAGACGGTATAGACGAACCAGAACCGCCCCTCCACCTCCACGCCGCTGGCGCGTCCCTTGCCGCGCTGGAACATCTCCACCACGACCTGGTCGTCCGCATCGATCGGCTCGCCGTTGCCCCACTCGAACTCGGCGAAGTCGGCGGTCCAGTCCTCGAAGACCTCAACCAGCCCTTCTCGTCCGTGGAACGTTTGAGGACCCGGCAACGGCGGCCTGCGAAAGGTCACCACGTCGGAATGGACCAGCTCGAACACCCGCTCGAGGTCGCCCGCCATGAACGCGGCGAGGCCCTCGCGCACAAGCTCGACGTTCTCGCGGCTCAACCGCCGATCCGTGTCTCGAGCGTTCCGAGCTGCGGCGAGGAGATGACGATCTCGTCGCCCGGCTGGAGCCAGACGGGCGGCTCGCGGAGGTTGCCCACTCCGGCGGGCGTGCCCGTGGCCACGAGGTCGCCCGGCTCGAGCGTCATCAGGCTCGAGAGGTGCGCGACGAGGGCCGGCACCGAGTGCACGAGGTCGGCGGTCGAGGCGGACTGCATGAGCTCGCCGTTCAGGCGCAGCTCGATCTCGATCGCGTCGTGGGGCGCCTCGTCGGGGGTCACGAGCGCCGGCCCGCACGGCGCCGCGCCGTCGAAGACCTTGCCCGGCATCCACTGCGGCGTCTCGAACTGGAGGTCGCGCGCGGAGAGGTCGTTGAAGAGCATGAAGCCGGCCAGGTGGTCAAGCGCGGCCTCCTCACTGACCCGCGTACAGCGGCTTCCGATAACGAACGCCACCTCCGCCTCGTAGTCGACCTTCCGGCTCGCAGCCGGCAGCCGCACCGCCGCCCCGGGTGGCGCGAGCGCGTTTCTGAACTTGGCGAAGAAGGTCGGCTTCGCCGGCGGCTCGAGGCCCTGCTCCTCGGCGTGCGAGCGGTAGTTGAGCCCGATGCAGACGATCTTCCCCGGGCGGCCGACCGGCGGCAGAAGCTCCACCGTCTCGAGCGGCACGCCCTCGTCCTCGGTCGCGCGCACGTCGGTGAGCACTCCTCCCTCGATCAGGGCGTCCACGCTCCTGTCCACGACGCGGGCGTGGGTCGGCGCCTCACCCCAGACGTCATAGACCCGCCCCTCGCGCAGCAGCGCGGCTCGAGGACCCGTGGCGGCGGCGAGGGAGACCAGCCGCATCAGGCTGCACAGACTATTCCGGCACGTAGAGTCTTCGGAGGATGCCCAGCGAGATGCCCACCGGCCGCTACCGCCGCGCCGCGCGCGTGGGGCGGCTCGCGGGCGAGCAGGCGGCGCGCAACTACGCCACGAAGGCGGCCAACCTGGCGCGCGGCGAGGAGGCCCGACGGGTCGCCGCCGACCGGCGCCAGATGGCGGCCGCCGAGCAGATCTTCGAGGTGCTCGGCTCGATGAAAGGCGCCGCGATGAAGGTCGGCCAAATCGCGTCGTTCGTCGACACGGGCGCCCTCCCGCCCGAGTTCCAGGCACGTATCCAGGAGAAGCTCGCAGAGCTGCGCGACGCCGCGCCCCGCGTCTCGTTCGAGCGGATGCGCCGGGTACTCGAGTCCGATCTCGGGGAGCCGCTCGAGGAGCTCTTCTCGGAGTTCGAGGAGGAGGCCGTCGCGGCGGCCTCGATCGGGCAGGTGTACCGGGCCCGGCTCGAAGACGGCCGCCGCGTGGCCGTGAAGGTCCAGTACCCGGGCGTGGCCACGGCGGTCCGCTCCGACCTCCAGAACCTGGGCCTGATCATGCGCGTCGCGAAGCGCATCGCGCCCGGCATGGACGCGAAGGCGATCACCGCCGAGATCCGCGAGCGGCTCACCGACGAGCTCGACTACGAGCACGAGGCCCAGAGCCACCGCGCGTTCGCACGCTCATGGCGGGGGCATCCGTTCATCGTCGTGCCCGATGTGATCACGAGCATGTCCTCGGAGCACGTGCTGGTGACCGAGTGGGTAGACGGCGCCGGCTTCGAGCAGGTCAAGGCGATGGACCAGGCGACGCGCGACCGCTTCGGCGAGATCGTGTTCCGCTTCTTCTTCGGGTCGCTCTACCGCCACGGCTTCTTCTCTGGCGACCCGCACCCGGGGAACGAGCTGTTGATGGACGACGGCCGCGTGGCGTTCATCGACTTCGGCATGACGAAGCGCGTGCCGGCCGCGCACCTGGCCGCGGAGGTCGAGGCCATCCGCCTCGGGATTGAGGGCGACGCCGACGGATTGCACGCGAGGCTCGCCTCGATGGGCTTCTTCGACGCCTCGGACCCGGAGCTGCGGCCCGAGGCGGTACTCGAGCACTTCCGCGCCGCCACCGGCTGGTACATCGAGGACGGCGTGGTGACGACCGACCGCGAGCTCGTGGCCAGGGTGCTGGTCGACTACGGCGACCCGCGCTCGCGCTACTGGGAGCTGATGAAGCGCCAGACCGTGCCGCCCGACGGCCTGCTCGCCCGGCGCATGGAGGCGCTCACCCTCGGCGTTCTGGGCCAGCTCCGAGCTACCGCGAATTGGCACCGGATCGCCCGCGAATGGCTGTTCGGGGATTCCCCCGCCACCGAGCTCGGCGAGCAGGAGGCCGCGTTCTTTGGCTCGAAGAGGCGGGCGGCGTGATGCCGCGACCGAGCGCGGGCTCGCGGACCTCGCCGGTGCCCGAGACGAGCGCGGCGGTCGACCACCTCCGGCGCGCCGATCCGGTGCTCGCCGGCCTCATGAAGCGCTTCGGGCACCCCGAGGACGTGCTCAAGCGCAGGGGTCCCCGGCCCAACGACGCCTACGGCGCCCTGGTGCGCTCGATCGTCGGGCAGCAGCTGTCCACCAAGGCGGCCCGGAGCATCTACGAGCGCCTGACCGCGATCTTCGACGGCGGCACCCCCGCCCCACGGGCCCTGCTCGACGCCGACCCCGAGCGGATCCGCGAGGCCGGGCTCTCGCGGGCCAAGGTCGCCTACCTGCGCGACCTCGCCGAGCGCGTTGACGACGGCGACCTGGAGCTCGACCGCCTCGTCGAGCTGCCGGACGAGCAGGTCTTCGAGCAGCTCACCGCGGTCAAGGGCCTCGGCCCATGGACCGTGGACATGTTCCTGATCTTCCACCTGGGCCGCCCCGACGTCCTGCCCGTCGGCGATCTCGGGATCCGGCGCGCCGCCCAGCAGGCCTACGGCCTCGACGAGCCGCCGACACCCGCCGAGCTCGAGCGGATCGCGGAGCCCTGGCGGCCGTGGCGGTCGCTGGCCTGTCTCTACCTCTGGCGCTCCTTGGACAACGCGCCGGCCTGACCGGACCGCGACCTTGATGCCTTTTCCACACCCCCGTGTGGCGAAGGCATCAACGTCCTGGACGGGCCTCCAGCAGCCGGGCCAGCTTGGCGGGCGTGTCCTCCTCGGGCAGCGGCGTGTAGAGGACCAGGCGCTGCTCGGGCGCATCGACGGGGGTGAACACGGCGTGCTCGAAGACGAGCGTGCCGGCCACCGGGTGGCGGATCTCCTTGCGGCCACCGCCGGTGCGGGCGACCTCGTGGCGCGACCACGCCTCGCAGAACTCCGGGCTCGACTGCCGCAGCGCGTGGATCAGCTCCTCGAAGCCGGGATCGCCGAGGTGGCGGGCGCTGTCGGCCCGGAACTTGGCCACCGCCAGCCGCGCACCCCGCTCCCAGTCCGGGAACAGCTCGCGGCGCGCCGGATCCATAAAGGTGAGCCAGATGTGGTTACGGGCCGCCCGCGGGATGGCGCCCAGGTCCCCGAGCAGGGCGGCCCCGGCCCGGTTCCAGGCGAGGTAGTCCCAGCGGCGGCCGAGCACGAACGCCGGGCTCGGCCCGAGGTTCTCGATCAGCCGCTTCAAAGTGGCGGACGCGCGCTCGGCGGGGCTCTTGCACGGAGGCGGCTCCTCGCCGCGGCCGAGCAGCACCAGATGCGTGCGCTCGGCGGGGGTCAGGCGCAGCGCGCGAGCGATCGCCTCGAGGACGTCGAGCGAGGCGCGCACGTCGCGCCCCTGCTCGAGCCACGTGTACCAGGTGGTGCCCACCCCCGCGACCTGGGCGACCTCCTCGCGGCGCAGACCCGGGGTTCGGCGCCGGCCGCCGTTCGGCAAGCCGATGTCCTCCGGCTGGAGTGTCGCCCGGCGCGTGCGCAGGAAGTCGGCGAGCTCGGCCCGGCGCCGCTCGCCGTTCGAGGCGCGCCGGCTGCCTCCGTTTCCGGTGGGACGCCGGCGCGAACCGTTGCCGCGCGCCGCTGCCTTCGACTTGGGTGGCACTTTTGCTACCAGGATAATCCCCTCTCTTGTACCTGGATAGCCATTCTTGCACACTGGTCCCGGTGAACACAACAGCCTCCAGGCTCGCCCGCCGCCCGAGCTCCACGAACGCGCTCCTGCTCGTCGTCTGCCTGGCGCAGTTCATGGTCATCCTCGACGTCTCGATCGTGAACGTCGCGCTGCCGTCGATCCATGACGGCCTGGGGCTCTCCACAACCGACCTGCAATGGGTGGTCAACGCGTACACGCTCACCTTCGCGGGCTTCCTGATGCTCGGCGGGCGGTCCGCGGACCTGCTGGGGCGCCGCCGGGTCTTCGTCGCCGGCACCGCGCTGTTCGCACTCTCCTCGCTTGCGTGCGCCCTTGCCGACTCGCGCGAGCTCCTGCTCGGCGCGCGGGCTCTTCAAGGGATCGGTGGAGCGGTCATCTCGCCCGCCACGCTGTCGATCGTCACCAGCTCGCTCGAGGAGGGCTCGGAGCGCAACCGGGGCCTCGCCATGTGGGGCGCGATGGGCGCCCTCGGCGCCTCTTCCGGCGCCCTTCTCGGCGGGCTCCTGACGCAGAGCTTCGGCTGGCCCGCCATCTTCGCCGTCAACGTGCCACTGGGGCTCGTCGTGATCGCCCTTGGCCTGCGGGTGATCCCGGCCTCCCGGGAGCTCCGGACCAGGCGGAGCTTCGACGTCTCCGGGGCCGTGCTCGTCACCGCCAGCCTGGTCAGCCTGACCTTCGGCATCGTTCGCACCGACACGCTGGGTTGGGGCTCCCCGGGCGTCGTCGGCCCGCTCGCGGGCGGCCTTGTCCTTCTCGCCGCCTTCCTCGTCGTGGAGGGCTGGATCGCGAAGGCGCCGCTCGTGCCGCTGTCGATCCTCCGCGTCGGCCGGCTGCGCGCTGCGAACCTCGTCGTGGTCCTGCTCTACGCGGCCTTCTTCCCGGTCTGGTTCTTCCTGACTATCTACTTCCAGCAGGTCCTCCACTACGACGCGATCGAGGCGGGACTCGCCTTCCTGCCGATGACCCTGTCGATCTTCGCCGCCTCGTCGCTGGCACCGCGCGTGGTGGGCCGCTTCGGGCCGCGACGGGTCATCACCGCCGGAATGCTCGGCGCGACCGCGGGCATGCTGCTCCTGACCGGGGTGGCCCCCGGCGGCAGCTACCTCGGCACGGTGCTGGCCGGGGCCCTGCTGTGCTCGCTCGGGATGGGCTTCACGCTGGTCCCCTCGACGATCGTGGCCATGCAGGGCGTCGCCTCCTCGCAGAGCGGACTCGGCTCGGGCCTGTTGAACACCTCGCGCCTCATGGGCGGCGCGCTCGGACTGGCCGTGCTGAGCACGATCGCCGCCGCGCACACGCGCGGCGACCTCGGCGCGAACGCGTCCCAAGCGCTCACCGATGGCTTCGGGCTGGCGTTCGGCGTGGGCGCGCTCTTCTGCGTGGCCGGCGCCCTGGCGGCGGCGCTGCTGCTACGACCTCAGACGGAGGCGCCGCAGCTCGGCTCTTCCTCGGCGATGCGGAAGGAGGATCCGCACCCGCAGGAAGACACCACGTTGGGGTTCGAGACCTCGAACCCCGAGCCCATGAAGGTCTCCGTGTAGTCCACCGTCGAGCCCTCGACGTAGCGGAGGCTGGCCGGGTCGACGAGGACGCGGATGCCGCTCGACTCGAAGATGTGGTCTTCCTCGCGGCGCTCGTCCAGGGCGAGCGCGTACTGGAAGCCGGAGCAGCCACCGCCGCGGACGCCCACCCTCAGGCCGACGTCGCCCTCGGCGCTCTGGCTCGTCATGAACTCGCGGACCTTCTCCGCCGCGATGTCGCTCAGCATCACCATCGGTGAACCATTGTATCGGCGATCCTGCGAGTACCCTGAGACCTGACGTGCCGAGCCCGAAAGAGTTGAAAGCGCGCATCGAGGCCGCCCTGCCGGGCGCCGAGGTAGAGGTCGAGGATTTGACCGGCGGCGGCGACCACTTCCGCGCCGAGATCGTGTCCGACCGCTTCGGCGGCCTCACACGTATCGAGCAGCACAAGCTCGTCTACGACGTGTTCGGCGACGAGGTGGGTGGACCCATACACGCGCTTTCGATCAAGACTTCTACGCCGGGAGGATCCGGATGACCAACGCGGAGATCAGGGACTTCATCGACAACGCGATCAAGGAGAACCGGGTGATGCTCTTCATGAAGGGCACCCCCCACCAGCCGGCGTGCGGCTTCTCCGCCCGCACCTCCGCCTGCCTCAACTCGCTGGGCGTCCAGTACGCCGCGCTCGACATCCTGCCGGACCCGCGCATCCGCGAGGAGCTGTCGGGTCTGTCGGGCTGGCCGACGATCCCCCAGCTGTTCGTCGAGGGCGAGCTGATCGGCGGCTGCGACATCGTCACCGAGATGTACGAGACGGGCGAGCTGGCCGAGCGGCTGGGCGTCGAGCAGCCGGAGGAGGCCGAGGCGCCCGAGGCCGGGCAGACCGCCAAGCGGCCCATCGGGCTCGAGAACCGGCTCGATTAGCGCCGCGGCCGCTTGCGCGCCTGGTAGGCCTGCCGGCCGCGTTCCGCGTAGCTGCGAGCCCGCGCCTTGTAGCGCTCCTTCTCCTCCGGGGAGAGCCGCTCCCACCACTCGCGCACCATGAGCACGTAGGGCCAGACCCGTCGCGCGCCAGCCGCGCCACGCCTCAGGCGGCCGGGGCGCTGTGGTGTTCCCTTTCTAGCCATTCCAGGTACTCCAGGATCCGGTGCGAGTCGTGGATCACGTCGGCACCGTGCACAAGAACCGGTACCCAGCGCTGTCCCGTCAACTCCTCCACCTCGGGCCGGTCGCGCTTGAGGAAGGGAACCCGCACCGTCTCGTACTCGATCCCCAGCGCGTCGAGCCTGCGCGCCACCTTGCCGCAGCGGCAGACCAGGTCGGTGGGCGCCCTGCAGCGGTAGAGCACGGTCATCGCGGTCAGACTAGTCGCGCCCGGCGCGCCATCCGTCCGGCCAAGCCGGCCGCGTTCTCGAGCGCCGAGATGGCCGCGCCGGCGAGCCGATACTGCACGTGTTGGGAGCGGCGCGTGCGCGCGATGCGATCGTGCTCGCGCTCGAGGTGCCACTGGACCGTGGCCTCGAGCGTCTCCTCGTGCGGGCGGGTCCGCCAGCCGAGCTCGCGGCGCGCCTTGGTCGACCTGTAGGTCCACCAGTGACTGGCCGCCCGCACCTCCACGGGGTTCAGAGCCGTGCGCCCGAGCAACGTGGCCGTGGCGCCTGCCAGGGGCGGGGGCACCTTCACCGGCGGCTCGATGCCCGACAGCCGCCCGAGGTCGGCGAAGAGCCGGTCCCAGGTGAAGTTGCGCCCGCCGAGGATGTAGCGCTCGCCCACGGCGCCCTGCTCGTCCGCGAGCAGGTGACCGGCGGCGGCGTCGTCTGCGTCGACGACGCACACGGCGCCGTCCACGTAGACGGGCACGCGCCCGAGCAGGAAGTTCCGCACCACGCGCGTGGAGGTGAGGTTCGCGTCGCCCGCGCCGAGGGCCACCGCCGGATTGACGCATACGAGGGGGAGCCCCTTGGCGGCCAGGCGCATCGCCTCGACCTCGGCCTCGTGAACGGAGTTGACGTAGGGGATGCCGAGGTGGCCGGCGGTGAAGAGCTGGGTCTCGTCGGCCGTCTTTCCGCGCGGCGCCGGTCCGAGCGCCGCGGCGCTCGAGCACATCACCACGCGCTCGACGCCGGCTCTCAGGCACTCCTCCATCACGACCTTCGCCCCGCCCACGTTCGCGTCGAAGAGGTGCTCCGCGTCGGCGGGCCGGAGCGAGGTCACGCCGGCGCAGTGGAAGACGCGCTCGATGCCCTTGAGCGCCCGCCGAACGGCGCGGCGCTCGCGGACGTCACACGTCACGCGCTCGGCGTCGAGGTCGGGCGGGTCGACGCCGGGCTCGAGCGCCAACCGCAGGTCGTCGCCGCGCTCGAGCAGCCGTCGCGCCACGCGTGAGCCGATGAGGCCCGTGCCCCCGGTGAGCAGCGTCTTCGGCACTACAGGATGCGCTGGCGGTGCGAGCCCTCGAAATGACGCTGGCACTCGAGGCAGCGGACCGCCGCGGGCATAGCGTGCATCCGCTCGGGCGGGATCGGCATGAGGCAGTCAAAGCAGACCCCGTAGGTGCCCTCGGAAAGCGCCCGGCGCGCCTCCGCGATTCGCCGCTCCTCCTCGTCGAGGAAGATCTGCGTCGTCTCGTCCACCTCCTGCTCGTGGAGGTCGGCGTCGGCCGGATGGTTGTCGATGTGCGCGAGCTCCGACTCGCGCATGCCTTCCACCGCGCGGCGCATCGCGGCGCGCATCCGGACCAGCTCCTCGAGGCGCGCGTCGAGAAGCGCTTCGATGCGTTCCCGCTCCTGCGCCGTCATCTCCTCACCTCGGGCGCGAGTCTAAAGGGTTCCGCCAGGCCGAACCCGGTCGGGTCCGCAGGGGTATACCCTGCCGCCGCGATGCCGGTCGCGGTCGTCACCGACAGCACCTCGTACCTGGCTCCGGAGGACGTCGGTCGCTATGGGATCCGGGTCGTGCCGCTCTATGTGGTGTTCGGCGGCGACCGGACCGTTCCCGAGACGGACATCACCGACTACGGCGCGTTCTTCGAGGAGCTGCGCTCGGCCGACGCGCTCCCGACCACCTCGCAGCCGTCGGTGGGCGACTTCGTCTCGGCGTACGAGCCGCTGTTGGCGGACGGCAGAAGCGAGATCGTCTCGGTACACATCTCGGGCGGGCTGTCCGGCACCCCGGAGGCGGCCCGCCAGGCGAAGGAGGCCCTCGAACGCGACGGCAAGGGGGGCGAGCGCATCCGGGTGGTCGACTCGACCACGGCCGCCGGCGGGCTCGGCTTCCTCGTCCTCGTCGCGGCGCACGGGGCCGAGGCAGGCGACTCCGCGGACGAGATCGTGGCCCGCGTCACCGAGGCGCGGAAGGAGCTGAAGCTCTTCTTCGCCCTCGACACGCTCGAGTTCCTCAAGCGTGGCGGGCGGATCGGAGCCGCGAGCGCCTGGATCGGATCGACGCTGAAAGTCAAGCCGATCCTCACGGTCGAGAACGAGATGAGCCCCGTCGAGCGAGTGCGCACGAGCGCGCGGGCCTTCGAGCGCATGGTCGACTACGCGCGCCAGGGCAAGGCGTCGGGCGCCGATGCCTGGTCGGTCCAGCACATCAACGCCCCGGATCAGGCCGCCCGGCTCACGGAGCGCTGCCGCGAGGTCTTCGGCGGTGAGCCGACCATCCTGAGCGAGATCGGCCCGGTGCTTGCCGTCCACACGGGGCCCGGGCTGCTCGGCACCGGCTCGCTCCCCTCGCGCTTCCTGGCCTGAGCGCCGTCCGACCGCGGGGTGAGAATCGCCCGCGTGGTCGAGGCTCCGGCCAGGTCGATCGTGCGCATCGTGCTGATCGTCGTCGGCGTGGTGGTCACGCTCTACTTGATCTACCTCCTCCGCAGGCCGATCGGCTGGCTGGCGGCGGCGGTCTTCCTCACGGTCGCGCTCTCCGCGCCCGTCAACTGGCTGAGCCGGCACATGCGCCGCGGCTTTGCCATCACGCTCGTGTACTTCGGGCTGCTCCTGATCCCGGTCTTCCTGGCGGTGCTGATCGTGCCCCCGCTGGTGAACGGCGCCAACGACCTGGCCGACAATGCGCCGAGGTACGCCCGGGACGTGACCGACTACGTCCAGGAGAACAGGACCCTGCGCAAGATCAACGACGACTACCAGATCACCGACAAGCTCGAGGAGGAGGCGGGCAAGCTTCCGAGCAAGCTCGGCGGGGCGGCGAAGACCCTGCGGGACGTGGGCTTCGGGATCGTCAACTCGGTCTTCGCTTTCATCACGATCCTGATCCTCACGGCGTTCCTGTTGGGGAGCGGCCGGACCTGGCTGGACCGGGCGCTCGAGTTCCAACCGGAGGACCGCCGCTGGCGCATTCGGCGCGCGCTCGAGCACATGGCGAACGCCGTCGGCGGCTACGTGGCGGGCGTGCTGCTCCAGGCCACGATCGCGGGCGTGACCAGCTACATCGTCCTGACGATCCTCGGGGTCCCGTTCCGGGCGCCGCTCGCGGTGCTGATCTTCTTCTTCGACCTGGTCCCGCTGGTGGGTGCCACCATCGCCGCGGTGATCGTCGGGATCGCCAGCCTCTTCACCGACTTTCCCACCGCCACGATCATCTGGGCCGTCTGGTCGATCGTCTACCAGCAGGTCGAGAACAGCGTGATTCAGCCCCGCATCCAGCAGCGCACGGTGAACGTCCACCCGTTCGTCACTCTCGTGGCGGTCCTGTTCGGGGCCACCCTGCTCGGGGTGATCGGCGCGCTGGTCGCGATCCCAGCGGCGGCGTCGATCCAGATAGCGCTCCGCGAGTGGTGGGAGTACCGAGAGTCGAGGCGTCCGGGCCCGCCGGCGGCGCCGGCGGAGGGGTAGCCGAAACCGGAGCGCGAGAACCAAGCGTGCGCTCCTGTATACGGCTTCGCCGTCGACAGTCGCCAGGGACGCAGCGAGCGAAGCGTGCCCTGCACGTGAGCGAGTCAGGCAGCGGAAGCGACCGGTCGCCGCCGAAGGCGGCGCGGGGCCACGCGCCGGTTCGCAGCGCTACCGGCGCCTGAAGAGCGACACGGTGGCGGCCAGACCGCCGCCGATGACGAAGCCCGCCACGGCGGCGCCGATCAGTGCGCTGCGGCGGTTCTCGGCGAGCTGGCGGCGCCAGTCCGTGATCTCCGCCATCTTCGAGCGGAGGTCGTTGACCGAGAAGGCCAGCTCGCGGCGGGTCTCCTCGATCGAGCTGCGGATCTGCTCCGGGCTGCGCGCCTCCATCAGCCCCGGGCGTCCTCAAGCTCCTGGCCGCGATCGAGCGTCCGGCCCACCTGGTCGCGTCCCACGCCCTGGCGCTCGAGCTCGGCGCGCGTGCGCTTGGCCTCCTCGATCGCGAGCTCGGGCGTGGGCGGGGCGCCGCGCTTGATGAGCCGCATCGCGACCAGCCCCGCGATCGCGGCCAGGAGGAAGAGGATGCCCGTGACGATCGCATAGCCGACCCACGCCGAGCTGTCGAGCACGTCCGTGATCAGCCAGGAGAGGGCGTGGAAGAACATCGTGATCCCGAAGATCAGGAACACGCCCGCGGCAACCCCGACGGCCGCGCCCTTGGTGAGCCGCGAGACCTTGGTGCGCACCTCCGCCTTCGCCAGCTCGATCTCCTCGCGCACGAGGAGCGAGGCCTTCTCGGAGACGTCGGAGACGATGTCGCCGAGCGACTTGTCCGCCGACGAGGGCGGCTGGCTGCCATCTCCTGGGGTCACGAGCCCAATCGTTTCAGGATCTGGGCCAGCATGAAACCACCGACGAAGGCGGCGCCGACGAACAGCTCGGGGTGCTCCGCGAAGGTGTCATCCTCGAAGGCCGCGTCGAGGGGCGACTCGGCGCCCGGGCTCGTTGCCTCCTCCTCGGCCATCAGCGGTCGGGCGGCTCCTCGTCGAAGACGCGCTCCCAGATCGCGGTGGCGATCCGGTTCGCGACGATCGTCGACAGCGCGCCGACCCCGGCGAGCAGCCCGCTCCACATGAGGCGCTTTACGAGGTCGTTGTCCATGGAGCGCGGATTCAACCAGAGACGGGCGCGGCGCCGGCGCGAGCCGTCTCGAGGCCGCCGCATATCGCCTCCACCACGAGCCCCTTGGCCCGCTCGAACTCGGCCTCCGTGCTGGGCAGGAGCTCGAAGATCCAGCCGGTGAGGAGCTGCTCGATCGCCCCGTAGAAGCACAGGGCGGCGAACTCGGAGGGGATGTTCGACTTGAAGGAGCCCTCGGCGCGCGCGGCCTCGACGATGCGCGCGATCCCCGCGTAGGCCGCGCGGATCTCGTCGAGGTGGGCCTGCCCGAACGAGTGTGCCGAGCGCGTGACCTCCACGATGATCACCTTCATCAGGTCGGGCTCGTGGCGGTAGGAGTCGATGATGAAGCTGGCGACCGCGTACAGCTTGTCGCGGGCCGGCAGGTCCATCCGGTCGATCTCGGCGATCGCGTCGAGCATGACCTGCCAGCGCTCCAGGAAGAGCGTGTTGAGGATCTCCTCTTTCGAGTCGAAGTAGTGGTAGACGAGTCCGTAGGCGACCCCGGCCTCGTCGGCCACGTCCGAGACGCGACAGTGATGGAAGCCGCGCCGGGCGAAGACCCGGATCGCCGCCTCGAGGATCAGCCGGCGCTTGTCGACCGAGGCGCTCGGGTCGCGCGCCATCAGGCGTGCACCCCCTCGGGCCAGCGGTAGGCGCCTGGAACCCGGTTGGCGAGGCTCGGCAGCTTCTCCCTGATCTGGTCCTGGCGCCCCAGGTCGAGCTCGGCGCTGACGAAGCCCTCGCCGTCGGGCAGCTCCGCTAGCACCTCCCCCCACGGGTCGACGATCATCGAGTGGCCCCAGCTCTCCCCGTCCGGCGCCTGGCGGCCGGTCTGGGCGGGCGCCACCACGAAGACCTGATCCTCGACCGCCCGCGCGCGCAGCAGGATCTCCCAGTGCGCCTCGCCCGTGACCTTCGTGAAGTTCGAGGGCACGGTGATGATCCGGGCACCCCGGAGGGCCAGGATCCGGTACAGCTCGGGGAAGCGGACGTCGTAACAGACGGTCAGCCCGAGCGGGACCGCGCCGGCGAGCTCCGATAGCACGACCTCGTCCGCCGGTGCGTGCCTGGCGGACTCGCGGTAGACGACGTCGCCCACCTCGACGTCGAACATGTGGATCTTGCGGTAGACGGCCTTCTGCTCGCCGTCCGGGCCGAGGTGGAGGCAGGTGTTCGAAAGCCTGTCCTCTCCCTCCCGGCGCTCGACGATGGTGCCGGCGACGAGGTCGATGCCGAGCTCACGGGCCAGTCGGCTCGCCCAGCCCGCCGTGGGGCCGTCGAGGGTCTCGGCGCCTGCGTCGTACGCGGCGTCCGACCCGCGCACGTTGAGCCTCTCGGGCAGCGCCACCAGCGTCGCCCCGGCCGCAACGGCCTCGCGCGTCAGCCGTTCTGCCGCCTCCAGGTTGCGCTGCTTGTCCTCCGTCGAGCTCAGCTGGACCGCGGCCGCTCGCATCTCTCTCCCGAAAATTGACTGACGAGTCAATCTGAGTCTACCGTCGTGCTGGGCGGGAACGCGGGGGCGGCAGGACCGACTGGCGCGCTGGGTCGATCGCTCCTACCCTGACCCGGTGGCTCGCGCGCGCCCGGCGCGAACCCTCCGCCGGCTCGCCACGCTGCTGCTTGCTACGACCCTTCTCCTCACCGGAGCGAGCAGCGCCGCGGCGTCCGTCGTGCGCCTGCGGGTCGAGTGGGCGCCGGCGAACGGCAGTCCGTCGTTGCACCCGCCGTACCTGTTCGCCTCCTCCCAGGACGGATACAGCCGCTACCAGGGCCTCTGCTCGGGCGCCGGCAACTGCGCCAATCAGCCGGGTACGCGCTGGGTGGAGGCGAATCCGGACGCCGGGGGCAATCCGCGCACGATCTCGTTCGTGGACGACACCGCCACGCAGTACTCGACGTACAGCCTGTCGGCGGCGCATCCGATAGCGGTGGCCTCGGTGCCGGACATCAACGGCACCGCCTTCATCACGCACGCCGACGGGCGCAGCTACTCGGTGCCCTTCACCCTGCACCCGGCGTCGAGCCCACTCCCCGAGCAAATCCCACTCGGGGTGAGCGAGGGACTCCCGCGCCCGCCGGGGACCGTTGGCACAAGCGGACCCCGCCCGGTGCTCGGCGAGGTCGTGGTGGTCAAGGCGAAGGGCGAGGTGGTGCGCATCCGACGCCCGGGCGAGAAGAACTTCAGCTTCCTCAAGGGGCAGCGAGAGGTGCCGGTCGGGTCGCTGCTCGACACGCGCAAGGGCAAGGTCAAGCTGATCTCCGCTAAGGACGCGGCAGGCCACGGCCAGACGGCGCACTTCTCCGGCGGAATCTTCAAGGTCCTCCAGAGCCACAAGTCGCCGCTCACGACCTTGCGGCTCGCGGGCCGGTTGCGCGGATGCGTCAGCGGCCGGGCCACGCGCCGACCGGAGGCGACGGCCGCGCGGAGGCGCCGCGGACGGCGGCTTTGGGGCAGCGGGAAGGGTCGCTTCCGTACGCGCGGACGGCGAGCTTCAGGGACCGTGAGGGGGACCCGTTGGCTCGTCGCCGACCTGTGCGACGGCTCGACGCTGACGCGCGTGACGTAGGGTGAGGTCAAGGTTCGTGACTTCGTGCGCCACAAGACGGTGCTCCTGAAGGCCGGCGAGCAGTACGTGGCGCGCCCGCGCCGCAGGTAGGCGGCGGTCATGGACCAGCTGCCCGTGCGCGGGGCCGGGGTGCGGGAGCTGGGGCTGCCCCTGCCGCCAGCGCGCATGCGGCTGGTCAAACGTGGCCGGCCGCTCAAGCGCTGGCGCTGGGTCGGCCTCTTCGGACCCGAGCTGATGCTGTGCGCGGGCGACGCGTACGTCGGGCCGGCGAGGAGGCGCTGGTGGGCCGTGGCGCTCCCGGACGGCAGGCTGTGGGAGGGGAGGCGCGGGATCTCCCTGGAGGAGGGCCGGGTACGGGTGGACGGGCCGGAGGCGCGCGTCTCGCTGAGGCTCACCGAGGGCCCCGGCGTCGAGGTCGTGTCCCCGCACGGGCGCTCCTGGATCTGGACCCGCAAGCAGGCGAACGTCCCGGCTCGGGGGGTCATCGCTCTCCCGGACGGCGAGCTGCACGTGGAGGGCGAGGCCTTCGTCGACGACAGCGCGGGCTACCACGCCCGGCGCACCGCCTGGCGCTGGTCGGCGGGCATCGGGCGGGCCGTCGGCGGTGAGCGGGTCGGCTGGAACCTGGTGGCGGGTGTCCACGACGATCCGCGCGCGAGCGAGCGCACGGTGTGGGTCGACGGCGAGCCGCATGAGGTCGGGCCGGTCGAGTTCGCCGATGACCTGTCCGCGGTTGCGGGGCTCCGCTTCGAGGAGTGGTGCGCCCGAGAGGAGCACACGAACCGGCTCATCTTCCGAAGCGACTACCGGCAGTCGTTCGGGGCCTTCTCGGGCGAGCTGCCCGGCGGCCTGCGCCTCGGCGAGGGCTTCGGCGTCTTGGAGCGCCACGACGTGCGCTGGTGAGCGCTGCTACAGGCAGCTCAGCACGCTATCGAGGCCCGCGAAGCGGGCGTTCGTGGCGGGCCGGGCGCCCGCCTGCCAGCTGAGCACCACGAGCCCTTCCGCTCCGTAGCGCTTTACCGCCGTCCATGCGACGAGCCGCATGCTGCCGGTGCGGGTGAGGGTCCTCCGCCAATGCACACCGCCAGACCCCGTTCGGCCGCGCGCAAGGCGATCGAGCGAACGGGGATCGCGCACGACGTAAAGGGAGAAGGCGCCATATCGGCGCGCGAGCCGGCGGCTCGTGGCGAGGTCCTCCCGCCCCGGCGCCTCGAGCCGAGGATCTCCCAGCGCTCCGACTCCGCCTTGACCCGCAGCGGCTCGCCCGCATCCCCCCGCGAGAGCAGCCTCCGGGCACGCTGCTCGGGCCGCGCGCCGGTGAGCGCGAGGGCCACATCGCCGCGCGCGTGCCGCTCGGCGGCCGGGGCCCCGGGCGGCCGGAGCCTGACGGCGCGACCCGCTGGTGCGGCTGGATCAGTAGGGCGAGCACGAGCCCCAGCACGGCTGCGGCCAGCAGCGTGCCGATCGCCCCCGCCGTCACCAGGGTCCGACGGTCCGCGACCACCCCCCTGCCCTTACCCAGCGAGGCGGACGGGGTGAACCTTCGTGGCGCCTGCCGCATCGGCTCGGCCGAGGATGCGAGGCTCGGGATGGGCCAACGGGGACGTATAAGTGTCGTGGGACGACAAAAGTCGACCCCGTACCGGGGCCGCCGGCCCCCGGTTCACCGCGAGAGCGCCTAGCCCCGCTTCGAGCGCTGCGCTCTGAGCTCCGCCACCAGCAGCTTCTGGTGGAGCGCCGCGATCAGCTCGTTGAGGGGCTCGGTACCGGCCTCCACGATCTCCATGGCGTCCGGCTCACCGGCGAGGCGCTCCAGCAGGACCGCCACCTCGTCCTTCACGAGCTCCTCCAGGGCGTGCTTGTAGCGCAGCGTGTCGTAGACCGTGAAGCCGAGCCGCTCGTCGTAGCCGCCCGCGCGGAAGCGGGAGATCGCCTCCACGATCTGCACGTCCAGCGGGGAATAGCCGCGGCTGTTCGGCTCGAGCACTCCCAGCTCGGCCAGCCGGTCGAGCGCGTCCTGCGGGATCTCGTAGCGCGTGCGGAGCTCCGACGCCGACAGCCGCCGCTGCTCGCCCGCGATCGCGCGGGCGAGGATGCGGTCCTCTAGGTCGACGAGCGCCCTCGCCCGCTCGGGATCCTCGTCCAGCATCGAGCGGATCAGCTTCAGGGGCATGAAGCGCTCCGCCTGGAGCTGCCTGATCAGCCTGATCCGCTCGACGAACTCCGGCGGGTAGTAGGCCATGTTGCGCGATGTCTTGACCGGCTCGGGAAGCAGGCCCTCCCGGAGGTAGTGCTTGATCGTGCCGGCGCTGACACCGCTCGCCTCGGCGAGCTCGCTCATCTTGAGGAGGCCGTTCTCGGTCACGCGAGGAAGCTCCCCTGGGCGCCGCGGGCCGGCCCCGCGACCGCTCCCGCCTCCTCGAGCGCGCCGATCTCCGCGTCGGAGTAGCCCAGGGCGCGAAGCACCTCGGCGGTGTGCTTGCCGAGGGCCGGCCCCGGCCCCTGCGGGCCGCCCGGCGTACGCGACAGCTTCACGGGCACACCGAGCTGCCGCACCGCACCGGCCCCCGGCTGGTCGAGCTCGACCACCATCTGCCGCGTCCGCACCAGCTCCGAGTCGAGCGCCTCGTCCAGGCCGACCACCGGCTCGAGGCAGCAGTCGTGCCGCGAGCCGAACTCCCGCCACTCCTCGCGCGTGCGCTCCAGAAAGACGCGCTCGACCTGGGCGTGGGCCTCGCTCCCGGGGGGCTCGAACTGGCTTTCGACCAGGTCCTCGCGGCCGACGCCCCGGCACCAGGCCTGCCAGAACTTCGGCTCGAGGGCGCCGAGCGTGACCCAGCCGTCGCGGCAGGCATAGGGGCGGTAGCAGATGAATCCCCCCGCCAGCTCGAGCTCGCCGCGCCCGGGGGCGCGGCCGGCCGCCAGGTACCTGGCCGCCACCAGCGCCAGCCACGCGAGCGAGCCGTCGAACATCGACGCGTCGACGAGCTGACCCCGGCCCGAGCGCTCGCGCTCGCGCAGGGCGGCGAGGATCCCGAACGCGGCCATCAGCGCGCCGCCCCCCAGGTCGGCGATCTGCCCGGCCGACTGCACCGGCGGCCCGTCCGCTTCGCCCGTCAGGCCGAGCAGGCCGTTCAGCGCGAGGTAGTTCATGTCGTGCCCCGACCGCTCGGTGTACGGACCGTCCTGCCCGTAGCCCGTGATCGCGCAGTAGACGAGTCGGGGGTTCTCCTCGCACAGCCGCCGCCACCCGACCCCGAGGCGATCCAGCACGCCCGGGCGGAAGGACTCGACCAGCACGTCGTACTCGCGCGCGAGCCGCAGCAGCACCTCGCGGCCGCGCTCCTCCTTCAGATTCAGCCTGATGGAGCGCTTGCCGCGGTTCAGCGCGAGGTAGAGGGCGGACCTGGCCGAGTCCTCCGCGCCGTCGATATACGGGGGCGACCAGCGGATGTAGTCGCCCATGCCGGTGTCCTCGACCTTCAGCACCTCCGCTCCGAAGTCCGCCAGCAGCAGCGTGCAGAAGCCCCCCGGGAGCAGCCGGGTGAGGTCGAGCACCCTGATGTCGGAGAGCGCGGTCACGCCGTTGCGCGGCGACGCACACCCAGAAGCTGCCGCGCCTCCTCGACGGTGGCGGGCCGGCGGCCGACGTCCTCGACCATCCGGCGGGCCCTCGCGATCAGGTCGCCGTTCGAGCGCGCCATCCCGCCGTCCGGCAGGTAGAAGTTGTCCTCGAGTCCCACGCGCACGTTGCCGCCGAGAGCGGCCGCGGCGGCCACGAGCCGCCACTGGTCGCGGCTGACCCCGATCACGCCCCAGTTGTTCCCCCCCTCGGCGCCGCCCGGCACCTGGTCCGCCATGTGGGCGAGGTTCCGCGGGGTGGCCCGGATCCCGCCGTTCACGCCCATCACGCACGAGATCTGGAGCGGTTCCTCCAGCAGGCCCATGTCGATCAGGGGGTCGAGGTTGCCTACGTGCCCCGAGTCGAAGCACTCGTGCTCGGGCCGGATGCCGAATTCCCGCATCGCCTTCACGAACCGGATGATCGTGTCGAACGAGTTCTCGAAGACCGCCTTGAAGACGAAGTCCTTGCGCTTGCGCGAGTACTTCGCGTAGTTCATCGAGCCCATGTTCAGCGCCCCCACGTCCGGCCTGAGCTCGCGCAGGTACTCGATCCGCTTCTCGATCGGCACACCGATCGCGCCGGTCGAGTAGTTGACGATCACGTCGTCCACGGCGTCGAGGATCGCGTCGGTGATCGCCCTGAAGTCCTCGACCTCGTAGGACGGCGCGCCCTCCGGCGTGCGCGCGTGGATGTGGATCATCGAGCAGCCCTCGTCAACCGCCCGCCTCGCCTCAGCGGCGTACTCGTCGGGCGTGTAGGGGATCGCCGGGCACTGCTCCCGGTTCGCCACCGTGCCCGAGATCGAGCAGGTGACGATCACGGGATCGTCGAAGCGGCTCATCGTGCCTCGTCGCTCTCCATCGCCGCCTCGGCCAGCCCGGCCGCTCGCATCGCGGGCCCCTTGCTGGTGAAGAGCTCGACCCGCGTCACCTTGCCCTCGCGCAGCGTGTAGACGTTGCAGCTCTCGACGTCTACCTCGACCGCGCTGCCCTTGCCCTTGCCATGCGTGCGACCACTGACGACTACCCGATCTCCGATCTCGGCGAGCTCGTCCACCTCGCTTCGCAGCCACTCCCACACCTCGCCCCAGGCCGCGCTGGCCTGCCGCGCTCCTGCATGTCCGCGGAACGTCCTCGAGTCCGGCGCGTCCGGCCACTCGACGATCTCGACGTCGGGAGCGAGCAGCGCGAGCTGAGAGTCGAGGTCGCCGCGCTCGAAAGCGTCCAGGAGGCGAC
>JBKPFJ010000037.1:0-5698 GCA_046728795.1 Actinomycetota bacterium
CCCGGGGGCGTGGGCGGCATGTGGCGCGGCGACCTAGCGGGTTTTGGGGGCCGGCGGGTCCACCCGGCGGCCCCGGCCGCCCCTATTCCTGCTGCAGCGAGTCGAGGTGCTCCGCGAGCCGGTCGTATGTCTCCGCTGCGCCGTGCTGCATCCCCGATTCGAGCACGGCGTCGCGGTGCTCCTTGGACTCGTAGAGGATGGTCGCCGTGAACGTGGTCCTGCCGTCCTCCTCGGTCAGGACCCCGGTGTTGAGCGTCTCGCCCGGATAGTCGTCGAACGATTCCGTGTAGGCGAGCCGCTCCGGCCGCTTGATCTCCTTGTAGACCCCGCTCATCCCCATCTCCTGGCCGTCGGGGCCGCGCATCACGTAGCGCCACTTGCCGCCGACGCGAAGGTCGATCTCGCACACCGGCAGCGTCCAATCGCGCAGGCCGAACCACCTCGGCACGTGCTCCGGGTTCGTCAGCGCGTCGAAGAGGAGCTCGCGCGGAGCGTCGAAGACGCGTGTGATCACGACTTCCCGCTCGGAAGGCAGGGTGAAGGTCGTCTCGCCGATCGTCGTGCCGGTGCTCATGTGCTCTCCCGTCCTTTCATCTTTCGTAGGTACTCATCCAGCCGGCCGAAGCTCTCGTCCCAGAAGCGGCGAAAGCCGTTCGTCCACTCGCTGACCTCGCGGAGCGGCGCCGCCTCGAGCCGTGCCGGCCGCCACTGCGCCTCGCGGCCGCGCTCGATCAGACCGGCACCCTCGAGCACGCGGAGGTGCTTGGAGACGGCCGGCCCACTGATCGGGAACGGCGCCGAGAGCTCCTTCACGGTCGCGGGGCCGTCGGCGAGTCGGGCCAGGATCGCCCGGCGCGTGGGATTGGCGAGCGCGGCGAACGTGGTGCTCAGTGGGTCGGCTGCCATTGCTACATAACCACTCGGTTATCTAACCTGTAGGTTATAGAAAGCGTGCCGGTCACCGCAACGCGTCGATTTCAACCGCCCTCCTTCGGAAAGAGCGGAAGTCTTCTGGCGCGAGGGACGTTGCTTTCACTAACGTCGGCGATGAGTTCTGAGGCCGGCACGGGTCTTAGTGGAAATCGAAGCCAGGGAGAAGGCGAATGACCGAACGCAACACGGGATCTGACAAGCAGGCTGGACGGCGCTTGGCGCACGAGCGCCTCTCGACGGGAGCGCTCGCACGCTGGACGCGGGCGTGTGCGACGCACCCCTGGCGGGTCGTTATCGGCTCGCTCGCGTCGATCGCCTTGCTGGTCGTCCTCGTGGCGACCATCGGCGGCAGCCTCAAGGACGTGTTCGAGATCCCGGGCTCGGACACGCAGAAGGCCACCGACCTCATCGAGTCGGAGTTCTCCTCCGAGCAGGGCGCCGTGCTGAACCTCGTCTTCGCAGCACCGGCGGGGCAGCGTCTGGACACGCCCGAGCGCAAGGAAGCAGTCGAAGCCGCCGTTGCAAAGCTCAAGAGCGCCGAGTTCAAGCCCAAGGACGGCAAGGCGGGCATCGAGAGCGTCGGCAACCCGTTCTCCGACCAGACATTCTCCGACGACGGACGCATCGCATACGCCGAGGCGCAGTTCTCGGAGACGATCGAAACCGCAGATCGCGACCAGGTCGTTGCGGTCGAGGACGCGGTCCGCAAGACGGCGGAGCCGGCCGGAGTGGAGGTCGAGTTCAACGGCGATGCCGAATTCCCGCCCATCCAGCAGGGCACGCAGGAGTTGCTCGGCTTCCTGGCCGCGATCATCGTGCTCCTGATCGTCTTTCGCACGGTCGTCGCGACTGCGATTCCGATTTCACTGGCGCTCGTGGCCGTCGGAACGGCGTTCGTCCTCCTCTTCATCCTCGCCGGGCTGACTGACATCAACACGATCACGCCGATCCTCGTGTCGATGATCGGGATTGGCGTCGGGATCGACTACTCGCTCTTCATCGTCACGCGCTTCAGACAGCTACTCCACGAAGGCCTCACGCCGACGGACGCGGCCTCCGAGGCGGGCGCCTCGGCCGGGCGGGCCGTGCTCTTCGCGGGCCTCACGGTGGCGATCTCCGTGACGGGGCTCGCGTTCTTCGGCCTCGACTTCGTCACCAAGCTCGGCATCGGCGCCGCCCTGGGCGTGCTGACGACGGTGCTGATCGCGAACTCGCTCCTGATCGCAGTGCTCGCGAAGCTCGGACACAAGGTCGATCGTCTGAAGGTGCCGTTCCTGAAGCCGATCGACGACTCCGAGGCCGCACGCGAGAAGACGGTGATCGCGCGTTGGGGCCGGTTCGTGACCGCCCACGCCAAGCCGATCTTCGTGATTCTGCTCGTTGTCGGTCTCGGCCTCGCCGCGACGTCGGCGCTCGTCCGCCTGGGCGCCTCCGACCAGGGCACCCAGCCGACCAACCAGACAGCGCGTCGAGCGTACGACCTCCTCGCCGAGGGCTTCGGACCCGGCTTCAACGGCCCGATCCCGATCGTCGTGGACGTGAACGGAGACCAAGGCGCTCCGCAGCGGGTGTACGACGGCGTCCGCAACCTCGACGGCGTTGCCTCGGCCGCGAAGCCGCAGTTCAACAAGGCAAAGACCGTCGCGATCGTGTTCGTGACACCCGACTCGGCTCCGCAGGACGAGAAGACCGCGAAGCTCGTCCATCGGCTACGCGACGACGTCGTGCCAGCGGCGACCAAGGGGAGCGAGGCTGCCGTCTACGTGTCCGGCCTGAACGCGGCGTTCATCGACATCGCCGACCGGATCATGCAGCGGCTGCCGCTCTTCTTGCTGTACATCATCGGGGTCACGTTCATCGTCCTCGCGATGGCGTTCCGGTCGATCGTCATCTCCCTGACGGCGGCGATTGCAACCATCCTGTCGGCGTTCATCGGGTTCGGCGTCCTCACGCTCGTGATCCAGGAGGGCCACCTGATGAATCTGACCGGGCTCGACAGGAAGGGGCCGATCGAAACCTTCGTTCCGCCGATCGCCTTCGCGATCCTCTTCGGCTTGTCGATGGACTACATGGTGTTCCTCGCGAGCCGCATCCGGGAGGAGCACGTCCACGGGCTGAAGACGAGGGAGGCTGTCGAGCACGGGATCGCAGCGATCGGACGCGTGATCGTTGCGGCGGCGATCATCATGGCGACGGTCTTCTCGGCCTTCATCCTCACCTCCGATCGAATCTCCAAGGAGTTCGGCCTGCTGCTCGCGGTGGCGATCCTGACGGACGCGCTGGTCGTGAAGATGACGCTCATCCCTGCCTTCATGACCCTGCTGGGCGAGAAGTCGTGGTACATCCCGCGCTGGCTCGACCGGCTGCTGCCGAACATCACGATCGAGCCGCCGCACGAGCGCGAGCGCGGCGCGGAGTACGGCGGCGAGCGGCCCGCACCGGCCGGCGAGGCCTGATCACGGAGAAAGCAGGCGGAGTACGCTCGGCGAGACGGGGATCCCGGGCCTGAGGCCGGGCGAGGGCTCGGGCGTCCCGTACGAGCTGACGATCGGGACCAAGCCGGCCCAGGTCTCTCGCTCGGCGTCGGCCGAGTCGTCGTCGTCCGGGCCCCTGCTCCGCACCTTGGCGGAGGCTTCGTCGATCTCCAGGGCGAGTATCTCGGTCGCCCTGAGCTCCTGCGCGTTCGGCTGACGCACCTCGTCCCAGCGTCCGGGCAGGAGCTTCTCCGTGAAGGCCTCGAAGGCGCGCAGCCGCTCGGCGTCGTCCTCGACCGGCGCGAAGGCGCCGAACGCCATCACCGACTCGTAGTTCGCCGAGTGCTCGAACGCGGAGCGCGCGAGGACGAGCCCGTGGACGATCGTCACCGTGACGCAGGCCGGCGCTCCCGACGCGAGCGCCCGCACGGCGCGGCTCTTGGTCGAGCCGTGGATGTAGATCCGGTCGCCGATGCGGGCGTAGAGCATCGGGATGCAAACCGGCTCGTCTCCGTCGGCGAACGCGACGTGGGCGAGGAGCCCGCGGTCGAGCACCGCGTCGATCGACTCGCGGTCGTAGCGCCCCTTCTTCGGCCCGCGGCGCACGCGGACGCGGCTCGGCACGTCGTTCCTCTTCCGGGTCACCTGGTCAGCTTATGTGGGACTCCTTACCATCCCCGCAATGCGCGACCCGCGGCTGGAGCGCTACGCAGGCATCCTCATCGACACCTGTGTCGGGGTCGAGCCCGGTTGGCAGGTGATCATTCTCGCGAGCCCTCTCGCACGCCCGCTCGTCGACGAGGTGGCGCGGCAGCTCGGGGCGCGCGGCGCTTACGCCCTTCTCCGCCAGAATATGGGCGGCAACCTTCCGTGGGCGATGGAGGCGCCCGAGGAGCTGCTCGAGACGTTGCCGTCGATCGAGGGGTTCGCGTTCGAGAACGCGGACGCACTGATCGCGATCGACGCGCCCGAGAACACGCGCGAGACGTCTGCGCTCTCGGCTGACCGGCTGGCGCGCCTGCAGGGCGCCGTCCGCCCCTACGCCGAGCGCGTATTCACGAACGACCTGAAATGGGTCGGCTGCAATTACCCGACGCCCGCGCTGGCCCAGGACGCGGGCATGTCGCTCCGGGACTACGAGGACTTCCTCTTCGGCGCTTGCCTGCTCGACTGGGACGCAGAGCGTGAGCGCATGAGCCGTTATGCCGAGCGCTTCGACGCGGCCGACGAGGTGCGGATCGTCGGGGCCGAGACTGATCTCACGCTGAGCCTCGTCGGCAGGAACGCAAAGGTCGACGCGGGCGGCGCCAACATGCCCGGCGGCGAGTTCTACTATTCGCCCGTCGAGGACTCGGCTGAGGGGAAGATCGCGTTCACCGAGTTCCCAGCGCCCTACGCGGGGCGAGAGGTCAACGGCATCAGGCTGCGATTCGAGGGCGGGCGGGTCGTGGACGCCTCGGCCGAGTCCGAGGAGGACTTCCTCATCGAGCAGCTCGACCGCGACGAGGGTGCGCGAGGGCTCGGCGAGCTCGGCATCGGCTGCAACCCGGGCATCACGCGCTTCATGAAGAACACGCTCTTCGACGAGAAGATCGACGGGACGATCCACCTCGCGCTCGGCAACGGCCTGCCGGAGATCGGCGGCACGAACCAGAGCGACATCCACTGGGACATCGTCAAGGACCTGCGCCCGGGCGGCCAGATCCTCCTCGACGGCGTGGTCGTGCAGGAGAACGGCGCCTGGCAGATCTGACCGGCCGACCGATGAGTTCTCCGGCTCAGCTCGGTCTGAATCACGAGCGACCGAAAGGAGACCGAGATGCGCAAGGTGATCGTGAACGAGTTCCTCGCCCTCGACGGGACCGCTCAGGCTCCCGGCGGCGCGGACGAGGACACCTCCGGCGGCTTCCAGCACGGCGGTTGGCACATGCAGTACGTCGACGAAGCCTTCATGAAGTGGGTGTCGACGCCCATCGGCGAGGCCGGCGGCTTCCTGCTCGGCCGGCGCACGTACGAGATCTTCGCGGGCTACTGGCCGAACGCGTCCGAGGAGGAGCAGGTGATCGCCGAGCCTCTGAACACGAAGCCGAAGCACGTTGCGTCGAGGACGCTGGACGAGCCCCTCGAGTGGGAGAGCTCCACGCTCCTGGAAGGCGAGGTCCCTGATGCTGTCGCCGCCCTCAAGCAGCAAGACGGGGGCGACCTGCTCGTCATCGGCAGCACCGAGCTCGTGCAGGCACTGATCAAGCACGGCCTCGTCGACGAGTTCCGCCTCGTGATCGACCCGGTGC